>JADGNW010000065.1 GCA_017883315.1 Blastocatellia bacterium
GTGTCGTCGGCTGAATGAAAGGTTAGCTGTTTGGCAGTCCCGCCGTCGCTCGCAACGATGAACACGTCGAAGTTGCCGTTGCGATCTGATGAGAAGGCGATCCACTTGCCGTCGGGCGAGAAGCGCGGGTAGACATCGCGCGCTTTGTTTGCGGTGATTCGCTTGACGTTCTTGCCGTCCTCATCGGCGGTCCAGATGTCGGCGAGGTAAGTGAACGCGATGCGTCCGCGATTGTAACTCGGGTAGCGAACCAGTTTGACTTCGCGACCAGTCGCGGCAAGCGGCGCGCACAGGATCAACAGAAAAGCGAGAGTGTAGAGCTTTTTCATAGGGCCTCCATGCTAGTTGGCGAATAACGGGCAAATACTTGAATGACAGGGTGCTTCCAGCGAATAACAGAGACGCATCGGCCGCCGCTGAGGTTACAAAACAAGACCGCAGGCGAAAGCGGAAAAGCTGCGTCCTATTTCCAATTGAACTTTGGAAATACGAGGGGCTATGATACAGGAGTCCTTAGCAAATGAATAATGAAGAGCCCTGCTCGTAGGCGTTCATTACCGGGTGTCCAGTGGATGTCCGACAACTTCAGTTTGTCGCCAACTTGCTAAAGGACGCGATTAATTCAACGCGAAAGAACGACAAACTGAAGTTTGTCGGACTTCTCATCGGAGGAGAACCATGAAGCTCTCAAATCATATCTTCATTCTATCCGCACTTGTTCTGCTCATTGCGTTTCCGATCTCGTTATCGGCGCAATTGAGCAAGAAGCCTTACACCGAGTGGTCAGAGAAGGACGCGCGAAAGTTGCTCGATAATTCCCCGTGGGCCCAGACTCAAATCTTCAGCGACACCTCGAATGAGTTCGGCAGAGGGATCTCGCGGGGCGCGCTCGGCACAGGGGATAATGCCAGCGGCGACTACAGCGCGCACTACTTGAATATTCGAATTCGGTTGCTCTCCGCGAGGCCAGTTCGCCAGGCCTTTGCGCGCATCATCACGATAATGCAGAAGGGACAGGTAAGCGAACAACTTGCTGCCCAGCTTAAGGGATTTGCAACGCGGGAAGCTTCTGATTACGTCGCAATTTCTATCGATTGCGATTCCAAAGAGTCAAAGAGCGAACTTCGGGAGTTCAGAGCTTTGCTTGACACTCGCACCATCGCGGACCTGAAGAACAATACTTACATTTCAGGAAAGGGTGGCGAGCGGGTTTACGTCGCACAGTATCGACCACCGACCAATGATAATCTCGGCGCACAGCTCATCTTCCCACGGCTCCTCAACGGCAACCCATTCATCACACCTGATACCGACGAGATTCACTTCTACTCGGAGTTCTCGACCAAGTACATTTTGAATATGCGCTACAAGGTCAAGGACATGATGGTCGATGGGAAGCTGGAGTATTGAGACATCCACGTCGTGAATGATTCGATAGTTCGCAGGAGAGACCATGAAGCTCTCGAATCGTATTTTGATTCTATCGGCGCTTGTTCTGCTCATTGCTCTTCCGATCTCGCTATCGGCGCAATGGAACAAGAAGCCTTACACCGAATGGTCGGAGAAAGAAGCTACTAAGCTGCTCAACGATTCGCCCTGGGGTCAGACACAAGTGTTTAGCGACACCTCAAATGAGTTCGGGACTGGCCCTGGCGGCCGCGCCGGGGGCGGCTCGGGCAGTGGCGACTATAGCTCCCATCACTTGAACATTCGAATTCGATTTCTTTCCGCTAAGCCGATTCGTCAAGCGTTCAGTCGCATGATCTTGCTGGGGCAGAAGGGTGCGGTGCCGGACCAACTAGCCGCACGACTAAAGGCGTTCGCGACCCAGGACTTTCCAGACTACATCATCGTCTCTGTTGATGCCGACGCGAACGAAACCAAGAACGAACTCCACCAGTTCAAAGCGCTACTCAGCAAACTCGCGATGGTTGATCTGAAGAACGTCACCTACCTATCGGCTAATGGACAACGAACGTTCATTGAGAGCTTTCAACCGCCGAAGGAGGACGGGCTGGGAGCAAAATTCATCTTTCCTCGAAACGTAAACGGCAAGCCGGTCATCGCGCCCGACAGCAAGGAGATTCAGTTTTATGCGGGATTTAGGAGTAGATTCGCCCTCAACATGCGTTTCAAGGTTAAGGACATGATGGTTGCTGGAAAGCTGGAGTACTGAGACAGCACGGCGTGAATGATTCGATAGTTCGCAGGAGAAACCATGAAACTCTCAAATCGTATTTTAGTTCTCTCCGCGCTTGTTGTGCTCATTGTTCTTCCGATCTCGCTTTCGGCGCAATGGAACAAGAAACCTTACACCGAGTGGTCGGAGAAGGACGCGCGAAAGCTGCTCGATAATTCGCCGTGGGGCCAGACGCAAATCTTCAGCGACACCTCGAATGAATTCGGCACAGGCCGGCGCGGAGTTCCCGGCGCTACCGACGAGCAAAGCGTCGACTACAGCTCTCACCACCTTGATATTCGGATTCGCTTGCTTTCTGCGAAGCCGGTTCGTCAGGCCTTCGCCCGCATAGTCACGCTAATGCAGAAGGGTCAGGTGAACGATCAGCTCGCAGCCCAGCTCAAGGCATTTGCCACGCAGGATTTTCCTGACTTCATCATCGTTTCTCTCGATTGCGAAATGAAGGAGTCCAAGAGCGAGATTCGCGAGTTCAAGACTTTGCTCGACACCCGCACAATCGGCGATCTGAAGAACAACACCTACATTTCAGGCAAAGGTGGAGAGCGAGTTTACATCGCGGCGTATCAGCCGCCGAAGAATGATAACCTCGGCGCAAAGCTCATCTTCCCACGGCTCCTCAACGGCGCACCGTTCATCACACCTGATACCGATGAGATTCACTTCTACTCGGAGTTCTCGACTAAATACGTTTTGAACATGCGCTACAAGGTCAAGGACATGATGTTCGATGGGAAGCTAGAGTATTGAGCGATGATCAGTGTGATTGATTCGATAGTCTCGCATCGTTTCTTCGTGATAAGGGTGACTGCGGCGCTGCTGGCATGTTCGCTCGCAGCTTTCGCGCAGTACGACAAGAAGCCTTACATTGAGTGGTCCGAGAAAGAAGCGACCAAGATAATGAACGACTCGCCCTGGTCGCAGACTCACACCCTCACTGACACATCAAAAGCGTTCAATACGTCTCGAGGGAGGCGAAGCGCGGCCTCGACTGCTTCATCCGTAGTCGCCGTTAATTTTCGAGTTCGCTTCTTATCGTCACGTCCGGTGCGTCAGGCCATCAGCCGTCTGGCTCTGTTGCACGACAACAAAATTCCCGAGCAAATGCTTGGCCGATTGAAGGCGCTGGCCGAGGCGCCCTTCCCGGACTACGTTGTCGTTGCCGTGACCTGCGACTCTGACCGGGGCAGCGATATGCTGCAGCAGGCTAACGAAACATTGCGGCGAGCAACAACCGCAGTCCTGGCTAACAAGACCTATCTCATCACCAACGAGGGCCAGCGAGTCTATCTCAAGGAGTATCAGCCGCCGCGCAACGACGGATTCGGCGCCAGGTTTATCTTCCCGCGCATAGTAGACGGCAAAGAGATGCTCACGGCGCAAAAGGGCGAAGTAGTCTTTCACACCGAGATGGCCGGCGGCTCGGAGCTAAACAGCGGGGTCACGACCAGCGACACCGCGGTGGGATACGGGTTCACTCTGCACACTCGATACAAGGTCAAAGAGATGATGTTCAACGGGAAACTCGAGTATTGATGGGCTGGCAACCCGCTGTCGTCTTTTTATTTGACCGAGCTTCTCTTGTTCAGTAAGTAGAACCACCTTGGCGAGGCTTCGACTTCGACGCGTACGAAGTGTTCAACCAGGAAGCCGTCGTCAAGCGCAGCCAGAAAAGCCGCGCGCGTTGCTTCTCGCCATTCAATTCCCAACTTCGGCTCGCGTTCTTTGAGGTTATTGATGTCGTGCGGTATCTCGATTGTGCAGCAACTCGCGGATAGACCGCTGAAATCCCCGAGCATTGGGCGCGAGGCTTCGCCGTAGATCAGCGCTGATCCAATCACGGCAGCCGCATCACGGAAATCAAGCGAAATCTTTCCGGCGCGCTGTGACGCATCGAGCGAAGCACAGCGCTTGACGCGGTCGCTGTTTAATAACCACCTCACCCAAAGCCTGTCCGTGCCAAAGCCGCTGTGCAGCGGGCTCGACGTTGCTTCTCCGTAGAAGTTCGGGATATAGCGATTGGAGATCACGCCAAGCTTCGCGAAGTTCAGATGCGCGTTCAAGCTTTGAAGCGGATCAAAAGTCCACGTGATTTCGTCGAGCCCTCTCTCGAGCGCGCGCTCACGCTGAGCTAGTTTCAGGTAGAAGCCCGCGTGACAATTTCGATACTCAGGTTTGACCGCAAGCATGTGTGAGTGCATCGAAGCGCGGCCGTCCTCGAAAGCGGGAAACGCATAAGCAAACCCGATCATCTTCCTACCCTCGAACGCACCCAGCACTATTCCTCCGGCGTGCTGAGTCGCGATGAGCGTCGCGGCCGGCACGGTATCGAGATCGCTGAACTGCCAGGCCTCTTTCTGGAGATCTTCGATCGCGTGGTGCTCCGCCTCACCCGTCACGTCGCGTATGAAGAAATTGCGATCATCGATCTTCCACTCAAACATATCGGTCACGCTCTCAAGTGACGTGGGCGTCATGCTGCGGTCGTAAACCTGATGAGTCTAGCCTGCGCCCAAAAGGCTTGCCAAGCGTGGCCCCGCGGAAACCACCGCAACCAGAGCCGTCAATCCGCCGCTCGTGCCGGCCGCCGCGCAGTTCATACCAATATGGTTGCTGGGCTTTTGCCCGTCATATAGAATCTCACGGCTCGCACCGGCTCGAAGCCTGAACTCGGTAGTTCAAGCGATGAGGCCCTCCGCGATCACTAGTTTCTAGCATTCAGAATTCCAGCGCTTTCGAGGAATGATGATGGGCGGTTGGTTCGTCGCGACGGGCCTCGGCAACAAGCTGACGCAGATCGCGGTGTTCTGGACAGAATGGAAGCACTCTACGTTCTGGCTTGTGCTGAGCGCGGCCGCGATGGTGATGGCGGTAGTGTTGTTGGTGTTGTTGAGGCCGCTGAAGAAAGCGATGCCGGGAGTTTGATTGCATATTTCGAGAGGGGAGACAGCCAAGATGGCAACAGACATTGGAACCTCAGGTCAACCAGAGTTCGACACCTCAGGCATCGGCGGCCAACCGGCAGGGCTCAGCACGCTCTTCTTCACCGAGATGTGGGAGCGATTCAGCTACTACGGCATGCGTTCGCTGCTCGTGCTGTTTCTCACCGCTACTTTGCAGAAAGGCGGGTTCGGTCTTGACGATCCCACGGCGACTGCCATCTATGGTCTGTATACAGCAAGTGTGTATCTGTCTGGTCTCCCGGGGGGTTGGATTGCGGATCGGATTCTGGGCCATCGCAGGTCCGTGTTCATCGGCGGGATGATCATCGCGGCCGGCCACTTCAGCATGGCGCTGGGATGGGTGGCGACGTTCTACGCAGGTCTCGTGTTGATCGTGATAGGCACAGGCTTGCTCAAGCCTAACGTCAGCGCCATTGTCGGCGACCTTTATCCGGAAGGCGGCGTGCGACGCGATGCCGGTTTCTCGATCTTCTATTCGGGGATCAACCTTGGCGCCTTCATTGGACCGCTGCTATGCGGATACCTGGGCGAGAAGGTGAACTGGCACCTGGGGTTTGGCGCGGCCGGGGTAGGGATGGTGCTGGGATTGATTCAGTACCGGCTGGGTTATAAGCGCCTGGGGACCGGAGGCCTGCGGGACTTGAAGTCCTCGGAGAAGGCTGCTGCGAGCCGAATGCTCCTGGCTGCGCTTGGCGGTGTTGTCTTAGTAGTCGCGATCCTCGTGTCACTCAATTCGAAGGGCATGATATCTCTCTCGCCGCTTGGCGCGGCAAAGTCGCTCGGCTTCGTGATTCCGCTTCTCGCGCTCAGCTATTTTGGTTACCAGATCTTTTTCGGAGGGTTCAACTCCATCGAGAAGAAGCGCATCGGAGTTATCTTCGTCTTGTTTGTAGCCGCAACGATGTTCTGGGCGGGTTATGAACAAGCCGGTTCGTCAATGAATTTGTTTGCCGAGCGATTAACTAACCGGGCTATTGGTGGTTGGGAGATGCCGACCTCGTGGCTCCAGTCGGTTAATCCGATTCTCGTGATCTTGTTAGCACCGGTCTTCGGCGCGCTGTGGGTCAAGCTTCGCGATCGAGCGCCCTCGATCCCAGCGAAGTTCGGGCTCGGCCTCATGCAACTGGGCGTTGGTTTTGCGGTGCTTGCGTGGGCTTCGGTTTACGTTGGTGACCCAGCGAATCCTTCCAAGGTCAGCATGGGATGGTTGGTCGCAACGTACTTCTTCCACACGACGGGCGAGCTCTGCCTCAGCCCGGTGGGCTTGAGCGCGATGACCAAGCTGTCGCCTGCCAAGCTTGTCGGTCAGATGATGGGCATATGGTTCATGGCTACGTCGCTCGGAAATCTGATTGCGGGACTGCTGGCCGGAAAGATGGGGAGCTTCGGCCTGGTTCAGTTGTTCGGCGCAGTCGCACTTTGGGTAGGGGCGGCCGGGTTGATCCTCTTGTTGATCAGCCGTCCGGTCAAGCGGCTGATGGGCGGCGTGGAGTGATTCTCCAACACAAGAGATAAGATTGATAAGCCCAACCCCCTGAGGCCAGAGCCTCTCTTACTTGGACAATCAGCCTTAGCGCGGTATGATCGTCGCAAAGAGGAAAGCCATGTCGTCAACATCAATTTCAGAACCACCTGGGTTTAGCGAACTCTCAAAGGCAGAGCAGGTTGATTACCTTATGAGCTTGTGGGATCAGATTGCAGAGGCTCCTGGCGACCTACCGGTTCCGGAGAGCCATCTTGAGCTTGCGGAGGCGCGGCTAAGAGACTATCGCAAAGACCCAAGCCGCGCTCACTCTTCGTTTGAAGTCCTGGATCGTTTGGCCGAAAAACAAAAGTGAAATCCTATCGAGTCGAGAACAACCCGATTGTCGATTCAGACGTTGAGGCAGCGTTCGAGTGGTACGAAGGCGAGGAGCCGGGGCTGGGTTACAAGTTCTTAGATGAGCTTAGAGACACGTATTATCGAATTCAAGACGGCCCGTTGAAGTACCAACACCTTCGGTCTGGCGTTCGACGAGCACTAACCAGGCGATTCCCATATGCGGTCTTCTTTTCGATCGAGGGAGAGCTTATTGTCGTGCTAGCGGTTCTTCATGCCGCTAGAGAACCGGCAGTCTGGCAGCGTCGCATTGAGTAAGGTCTGAAGCCCGCTTTCACATCGCAATGCCGATGCCTTAGAATCCTAATCTTCTCAGCCCAGCCCAACTCAGTGGAAAGTGGAGGGTTTCATGAACAAGCGTCGCGCGCTTCGAAAGCGAAGCGTCGTTTTCTTTTTGTCCGCTCTTCTCATCGCTACGCAGATCGCTCCTGCGCTGGCAACACAGAAAGGCTCAAGCTCACCGCACGCCAACGGGGGCTCGGCTAACGGCAAGTTCGAGCTCACCATCGACAACATCATGCGAGGGCCCGCGCTTGTCGGCAATGAACCAAGAGCTGTTCATTGGTCGCCCGACAGCCAGCACATTTACTTTCAATGGAAACAGGCAAGCGAGCCGCGCGAGAAAGACTTTGACACTTACGTCGTCAATCGCGACGGCAGCGGCTTGAGAAAGCTTAGCGAGGAAGAGGCCAGGAACGCGCCGCCGATCTTTGGCGAGGTCTCGAAGGATAAGAAGATGACGGTCTTTGTCGATGAGGGCGACGTGTTCATCTACGACAACGTTGCCAATCAGCGAAGACGCATCACAAGCACGACCGACGCTGAAACCAACGCGCATTTCACGCGCGATCAGAAACACATCTACTTCACTCGAGCGAACAATCTCTACGTGATGTCGCTCGAAACAGGCTCACTGGTTCAGATGACTGACATCACGACTGGCGGCGGCGCGCCCGCTGCTGCTCCGGTCGCGGGAGGTGGTTTCGGGCAAGGTCGAGGTCAGGGACAAGGTGGCGGCCAGCGAGCTCAGACCGACACATCGCAACAGAAAGGAACCGACAGTCAGGAGTATCTCAAGAAAGAAGAGCGCGACTTGCTCGATGTGATCAAGCGCCGCGCCGAGAAGCGCGAACAGGACGAAGAGAAACGCAAACGTGAGCACCCGCGAAAACCATTTGCGCTCGCGGCGCGGCAGACAGTCGTGAATCTTCAGCTCACCCCTGATGAGAAGTCGGTCATCGCAACCGTGTTCGAGTCGGGCGACGGCGCGAAGAACACGATCGTTCCCAACTTTGTCACCGAGAGCTCTTATACTGAAGACCTCGGCAGCCGCTCGAAGGTCGGCGATATGCAGTCGCGGTCGAGGCTCGCGATAATCGGCGTCGAAAACGGCGAAGTGAAATGGGTGGATCACGGACAGAAGCTTGCGCCGGCCGCCAACGAAGCGCGCTCTGAGAGCAGTGCTACCGAACAACGTAGCGGTGAAGCACGTCCACAACAAACCGGCGCCCGAGGCGGTCAAGGCGGCCGCGCGAATGAGCCTCGAGAACGAGACGTTCAGCTTTCTCAACCCATCTGGTCCCAAGACGGAACCAAAGCAGTGTTGATGGCTCGTTCGGCGGACAACAAAGACCGCTGGGTGCTCGGGCTTGATCCCGCCACTGGCAAGACGCGAGTCATCGTGAATGAACACGATGACGCGTGGATCGATGGGCCCGGCGCCTTCACGCTCGGCTGGATGAAAGACAACCAGCACATCTACTTTCAATCCGAACGCTCGGGTTACGC
Source organism: Blastocatellia bacterium (assembly GCA_017883315.1). Lineage (GTDB taxonomy): Bacteria > Acidobacteriota > Blastocatellia > UBA7656 > UBA7656 > Onstottus_A. Next base: position 8,828 of record JADGNW010000065.1, read on the forward strand.
GCATCTCTACTCCGTTTCTCACGAAGGCGGCGAGGCGAAGCAACTGACTTCAGGCAAATGGGAAGTGACTGGCGCTCAGATGTCCGATGACAAGAGCCGGTTCTATATGACGACGAGCGAAGTGCATCCAGGCGAGCGGCACTTGTACACGATGTCGCCGGATGGAGGCGAGCGAACCAAGGTGACTTCGATGGCGGGCGGCAATCAAGCGTTCGTGTCGCCGGATGAAAAGATGCTCGCGTTGATTTATTCGTACAGCAACAAACCGCCCGAGCTTTACATTCAAGAAAACAGGCCGGGCGCTTCAGCGATCAAAGTTACCTCATCGCCAGCCCCCGAGTTCTGGAACTATGCCTGGATCGATCCGCCGATTGTGACTTTCAAAGCTCGCGATGGCGCTGAAGTCTACGCGCGTTTCTATAAGCCGAAGACTTTTAAGAAGGGCGGCCCGGCGGTGATCTTCGTTCACGGAGCGGGCTATGCGCAGAACGTCCATCGCTACTGGTCCAGCTACTTCCGTGAATACATGTTCCATCATTTTCTGATGGAGAACGGCTTCACAGTTATGGATCTAGATTATCGCGCGTCGTCGGGCTACGGACGCGATTGGCGAACGGGAATCTATCGGCACATGGGAGGCAAAGATCTCGATGATCAAGTCGACGCGGCGAAGTGGCTTGTGAGCGAGCAAGGCGTCGACGCGAAGCGCATCGGGATTTATGGCGGAAGCTACGGCGGGTTCATCACATTGATGGCGCTATTCACTCAGCCCGATGTGTTCGCGGCAGGCGCGGCGCTGCGTCCGGTGACTGACTGGGCTCACTACAATCATCCGTACACGTCTAACATATTGAACGTGCCTCAGAAGGACGCCGAAGCTTACAAGCAGTCGTCACCGATTTATTTTGCGCAGAA
>JADGNW010000393.1 GCA_017883315.1 Blastocatellia bacterium
AGCACGTTGCCCATTATCACTTCTTCAACGTCGGCGCGATCGACCCCCGCGCGTTCGATTGCTGCTTCGATTACAACGCGGCCGAGTTCGGTAGCCGGCACGTCAACAAGCGCCCCTCCGAATGATCCGATCGCCGTTCTTGCGCCACTAACTATTACTGCTTTTGACATTGATTACCTGCTTATTACCTTCACATCATCAAACGCCTGGCCCTTCTGCGCATAACAAAACAACCCGATCTTGCCGCGCGAGTAAGAACCATCCTTCACCTCGCATAACGTCTTACCATCTACAGACGCCGTGATCGCATCTGCATCCACCGTGATCTCGATCGCCATCTCGTTGCCGGGTCGATAACCCTTTGCGTTTGACCAAAGCTCAGTGTAGTCGGCGCCTTCACGCCTGTCCAATCTGGTGATCGGACCGCCGCTCAACCCATCTTGCAAGAAGAGCAATCGGTAAAAGTGCTCCGAGTCCTGGTAACGAAACACGACTCCAAAACCGTCATCGTCCTCGGGCTTCGCCGTCAACGAAAACGTGTAATCTTTCCAACCAGCCTCACCAGCGATCAGATATGTTCCGTACCAGCGGCTGAGGAAGTCACCCCGCCGGCCCCAAACGTTGCTCTCTTGATGCACCCACCCATCTGCTTCGACTCGCCAATCCGAAGGCCCCTCAATCGTGTCGGGATCATCGACAACCGTCCAGTTAATCAACCGCGTGTCGTGAAAGCGCTCGTCAAGCAGCACACTCCCGCTGCAAGCGCAGAAGATAGTCAAGCTCAAACAGAGGAACCAATAGACGGAGGTCCGAATCGAAGCTGGTGTCGTCATCTTCACGGGGGCGCTTCACGGAGCGATCTGAGCGGTGGTGGTCGAAGGCTTGCGGAGTCTCAAGCGTTCCACTTCGACCGCGCCTGAGGGATAAGACTGATAGAGCGTAAACGTTTCGACTTGTATGCACGAGAGCGGGCTGCCGTCTTCTCCACTTGTATCTATTCCTACACAGCTATTGTGGATGTAAATGCCCCAGCGCCGGTTGCGGCCTTCGCGCGGCAGAAAGGCAGTCGGCGTGTGCCCGAAGAAACAGAGCTTGCCCTGATAGCCTTTGAAGAAATCCAGATCGCGAGTCCACACCAGCACATCAGTGTCGGTCTCCGAGGGATGCTCTCCCGGAACCAGCCCGGCGTGAACGTAAATTGCCTGGTCGTCTTCGTGATAAAAAGGGAGAGTCCTGATGAACTCGACGTGAGCTTGCGGAATCTTGATGTCCGACACGTCCCTGAGCTGCTCGAGCTCAAACCCATAAGCCGATAGACTCGCCAGTCCTCCGTTCTCCGGAATCAACCACTGCAAGTCGCCATAGTCCAGACAGTCCAGCATCATCTGTTCATGATTGCCGCGAAGCACGACGACGTTGGGATTCGAGTTCGTAAGCTCGATCACCCGATTCACCACGCCCGGCGCGTCGCGTCCTCGATCTATCAGATCGCCGAGAAAAACGATCTTATCGTGAGCGACATCCCAAGGCACGTTGCTGATGAGCTGATCCAGCAGCGTCAGCCGGCCGTGTATGTCTCCTATGACGTATGTTGCCATTTGTTAGACGCCGTTTACAGTACCGCCATTAGCCAGGCGTTTAGAGTACCGGCTTCAGCCGGCTCCGGGAGTCTGCCGGCTGAAGCCGGTACTCTAAACGCCTCCTCTCTTCGATTCGCGCAGTCGCCGAGCGAACGTCCCGGCTGCATCAAACATATCGCCCAAGCTTGAAAAGTCACCGCTTGAAATTGCGATCCTCACTGCTTCCATCTCAGCGATCACTTCGTCGAGCGCGGAGGTAATCTCGTCGGCATTAGTGCGGCAGATATCTTCCCACACTGACCATCGACTCTCCGCAAGCCGGGTCACTTCAGCAAGACCGCTACCACCTAGCGACAAAGCGTCAGTGTCGTTCATCCGCGCCTGCGCCAGCGCGAGCGCAGTCGAAATCAACTGAGGCGAGTGACTGATGCGCGCGGCGATTCGATCATGTTGCTCTGCGCTCAACACAATCGGTCTTGCTCCGATACTCTTCACTGTTTCAGTGATCGCTCGCACTGCATCCGGGCTAGCGCCTGCGCCCGGGACCAGCGCGTAAGCGGCTCCGCGAAACAGATCCGCATCAGCGAATTCAATGCCCGTTCTTTCGCTGCCTGCCATCGGATGCCCGCCGATAAAACTAACTTCCCTCGGCAACGCTTCACGCGAGGCTCGGCAGATCTCACGCTTCGTACTGCCGGCATCGGTAATGATAGCGCCCGGCTTGAGTGAGTTCGCCCGGGTGCGGAGAAAACTTAGTATCGCCCCAACCGGCGCCGCAAGATATACAAGATCGGCCTCGCTGACTTCACCCGATCCGAACGCATTCTCCACACCATCGATCACGCTGCGAGCGAGTGCCTGGTCAAGCACCTCTTTGCGGTCCCAGCCGGTTATTCGGTCGCAAACGCCCGCACGCCGGACCGCATGGGCGAACGATCCGCCAATCAATCCAACTCCGACGATTGCGATGTGCTTGAAGTGCATAATCAAAAGTCGACGCGGGACACGGAAACGAGGATCGAGGATTGAAGATCGAGGATCGATCCGTCACTCCCAGATACTCAATCCTCGATCCTCACCTCACTGCTTCTTCCACGCCGGGAGCGACTTCGCGGTCGACCGCTTCGGCGATCAATCGAAGCCGGTGCATCAACTGCTCGAACTGTTCGGGCAACAGAGACTGCGCACCGTCGCACAACGCGTTATCAGGATCGTTGTGAACTTCTATGAGCAACGCGTCGGCTCCCGCAGCAACAGCCGCTTGCGCAACCGGCGCAACCTTATCGCGGCGGCCGGTCGCGTGACTTGGATCAGCCGCCACCGGCAGATGAGACAGCTTCTTGAAAACCGGAATTGCGGAAATATCAAACGTGTTTCTGAGATAAGGCTCGAAAGTGCGAATGCCTCGCTCGCAGAGTATCACTTCGTGGTTGCCGCCCGACATTATGTATTCAGCAGCCAGTAGCGTTTCCTCGATAGTCGCCGCCGGACCGCGCTTGAGCAGCACCGGCTTGTTGATCCGCCCGACTTCCCTAAGGAGATTGAAGTTCTGCATATTCCTCGCGCCGATCTGGAGTATGTCAACATACCGAATGAACAGCGGTATCTGTGAAGGCTCCATCACTTCCGACACGACGAGCAGATCGTGACGGTCAGCCGCTTGTCTCAAGTACTTGAGCCCTTCTTCACCTAGGCCCTGAAACGAATAAGGCGACGTGCGCGGTTTGAAAGCTCCGCCTCGCAACACCTTTGCGCCGCTGCGCGAGACGATCTCAGCGATCGCCATTACCTGATCGCGGCTCTCGACCGTGCACGGCCCGGCCATCACTACGACTTCGCGCCCACCGATGACTACGTCCTTGATTTTGATCTTCGTGCCATCGGCTTTGAAACTCTTGCTGGCGAGTTTGTAGGGCGCGGTGATTCGCAGCACCTCCTTGACGCCTTCAAGCAGCTCGATGTCTCGCCAGTCGATATCGTGTTCGCCGACCGCTCCGAGCACTGTGTGCCGCACACCGGTCGACCGATGAATATCGAATCCCAATCGCACGAGCTTGTCTATCACGCCGGAGATCTGCTCCTCAGTAGCAGTCTCCTCCATCACAATGACCATTTTCTTTCTTCCTCTTCTTAGCGCCCTCTTCTTAGCGCCCTTCGCAGAACTTTGCGTCTTTGCGCGAAACCAGTCTTCGCGCAGAGACGCAAAGCTCACCGCTTCTTCTTCCGCTTCCCGGCCTTTGTTTCCTTCTCAACGGTCACGCGCTCGATGCTACGCGACTCATCGATGATCCTCTCAAACAAGCGGCGCACGGCATCGCGATCGAGCGGCCCGTGATTGATGCCCATAACGTGAGCGATGACTTCCCTCTCGCGATCCGGCGAATAGATAGCCAGCCCCAGCTCACGCTTTATCCTTCCAAGCTCGATGGCGCACTGCGAGCGAGCGTTGAGCAGTTTCACCAACTGCTCATCAAGCCGATCAATCTCGTCTCGCCAGTCCTCGATGTTCAAAGTTAGTCTCCACCGGTCTGGTCTAGTTTATTCGGGCGAAGCGAAAGCAGCAATGATAACCCGAGGATTGAGGGTCCGAGCGTGAGGGTTATGGGCGGGCTGATCGACCTGATACCAACCACCGAGTAAGCGCGCCAATCTTTTCGACTAGAGCGGGATCGCCTGCGTTGTTTTCTATCTCGGCCACGATTCGACTGCCGACGACTGCGGCGTCGGCGTGCTTCCAGACTAGGTTGACTTGCTCCGGAGTAGAGATTCCGAACCCGACCGCGACTGGCAGATCAGTGAAGCGTCTGACTCGTTGAACCAGAGTCGATGCGGCTTCGGACAAGCTCTGCCTCACGCCGGTGACGCCCGTGCGCGAGACCGCGTACACAAACCCGCTGCTTGCTTCTGCGATGAGCTTGATTCGCTCGTCAGTGCTTGTAGGTGCAACAAGAAAGATAAGGTCGATTTCCGCTTCTCGCATCGCGGCTCGAAACTCATCGGCTTCCTCGGGAACAAGATCAGTCGCGAGCACCCCGTCAACACCAGCGCTCTTCAGTTCCTCACCGAGCCGATCAAGGCCGATCGAAAGAAGCGGATTCAAGTAGCTGAAAAGAACTATCGGGACTTCGCTTTGCTGACGGACTCGTCGCACGACTTCGAGACAATCACGCACGCTGACGTTGTAAGCAAGCGCCCGTTCCGAAGCCCGTTGAATCACCGGCCCATCGGCCATCGGATCAGAGAACGGCACCCCCAGTTCTATGATGTCTGCTCCGCTGCGTTCGAGTTCGAGAATGATTCGCTCTGTAGCTTCCAGAGAAGGATCTCCTGCGGTGATGTAGGGGATGAATGCCTTGCGCTGTTCGCGCTCCAGGCCTCTTAACTCTGCTTCGATTCTCTTCACTTGTTTACCATTTCCCGACGACGACTGGGGGCTGGCTCCGGCCAAGCCCAACCACGCCATCTGGTGAGCGCCTGTAGATAAGCCAGTCAGAAGGAGCTCAGGTCCGACAATCCGGCCGCCGGACTCACACCTCATGGGGTGGTGAGAGTTCGGGAGCTGGGTAGACGAGACTAAACCGGTGTAACTCTTTCTCGATAACGGTGGCGACCCATCGCTCCCTTCGAGAACTGTAAACATAGCCTGTAGACGAGGCTATGATCCGGCGGTTGATTTCTTTCAGTAGTTGAGTTGGCGCAGGGAGATAGCATTCCTGCACCTTTCGGAAGCTACCAAGAAGCGCCACTGTAGAGGACACCGGAAACGTAAGTTCCGAGTATGG
>JADGNW010000394.1 GCA_017883315.1 Blastocatellia bacterium
ATAGAAGGAACACCCCCGGTTTCTCGTGTGGTTTCGCTGCCATTTCTTAATTGGAGGAACAACAAATGCCAGAGGTAACAGGTCACGCACCGGGATCGTTTTGTTGGATCGAACTCAACACCAGCGATCCGGCTGCAGCGAAGACGTTCTACAAAGGTTTGTTTGATTGGGAGGCAGAGGACATGCCGGCAGGTCCGGACATGGTCTACACGATGTTGAAGATTCGAGGTCTCCAAGTCGGGGCCATGTGCGGCTTACAGGCGGAACAGAAAGCTCACGGCGTACCGCCGCACTGGATGACTTACGTGTCGGTCGAGAGCGCCGATGACGCAGCAGCGAAGGCAGCTTCACTCGGTGGTACTGTGATGGCCGGCGCATTCGACGTGATGGATGTTGGAAGAATGGCCATCATTCAGGATCCGCAAGGCGCCATGTTTTGCGTGTGGCAACCGAAGGCGCACATTGGCGTGAGGCTGGTCGGCGAGGACGGCACGTTTGGATGGGACGAGCTTTGGACGACCGATGCTAAGAAGGCCGCCGAGTTCTACACTGGTCTATTCGGCTGGGGCGCGAAGGAAAGTTCGGCCGGAGCGCCGATGGCCTACACTGAATGGCAAAATGGCGGGCAGTCGATCGGCGGTATGATGGAGATCGCTCCGGAGATGGGACCGGTCCCGCCGAACTGGCTTCCGTATTTCATGGTCGAGGATTGCAACGCCACTGCCGACAAAGCTGCGGCGTCAGGCGGCAAGCTAATGGTTCCGCCGCAGGATATTCCGAACGTCGGAAGGTTCTCGGTGATTCAAGACCCGCAAGGCGCGATGTTCGCGATCATCAAGCTGACCGGACACGTGCAGTAATTCCTGAAATGCCCGCGCGTTCCGCTTGAGCGATCGCGCGGGCCATCATTCTTTGCGTTCTTTGCGGAATTTCGCGCCTTGGCGCGAAACAGGTTCCGCTTGGAGAGCGCAAAGGACCGCAAAGCCGCAAAGAAAGCTACGATCCCATATCGAACAAGCCGCGATACGACAGCTCACCGTTGATGATTCTCGCAGCCGACGTGTATGGATGGGACTCGGTCTTCGCCGCGCTCAAGATGTGAGTAACGACGACGCCCTTCGACTTCAAGTAGTCGGCGATCAACGAGCGATGGCAACGCCACCACACCGCTTCGGCGCACATTATCGCCGTCCGATCCGTCCGAGCCAGCTCAAGCAGTCGCGCGATGCCTTCTCGATACGCTTCCGTCTCCATGTAGTCGGCATAACCGCGGAATCCCGCGTTCTGCCAAACAGTGTTGTCCGAGTCCTTCCGCGCACGGCGTCTTCCACCGAGCTCCGGCAGATGTAGATACTCAATGCCCGACGCCGCGAGCGATTCGTAGAGAGCACTCTGATTGAAGTGTGGAAACTTTTTCGAGCTTGGAAAGCTGCGCACGTCGGCGAGAGTGGAGACTCTCTGTGAAGCGAGCGCCTCGATGAAATCATGCGTTGACCGCGTCGAGTGCCCGATTGTCCAAACTTGAATAGGATTGGTAATCACAACTGCCGAAAAAATCGCCGCAAAACACTACTTCTGCGAAGTGGCTGCGTCTGCCGCGGCGCTCTTGTCTTTTCTGCTGTGCTTTTCGAACCACGCCATCAGGTAAAGTTGCTGGAGCAATTGATGCGACGGCCTTCGCCAGCCGTGATACTCATCCGGCATTCGCACCAGCAGCGTGTCCTTCTTTAGCATCTTCAACGCGCGATAGAACTCCTCGCTCTGACGGATCGGCGTTCGCAAGTCAGCCTCTCCGGTCATCACCATCGTCGGAGTCTTCACGTTTGCGACGTAGTTTAACGGCGAGCGTACTGCATATTGCATCGGGTCTTCCCACGGATACTTCTCGAACTGGTAGTACCAACTCGCGCCGTCTGTAGTGCCGACGAACGAATGCCAGTTGATCACTGGTCTCATCGAAACCGCAGCCGCAAACCGATCGGTGTGACCTACAATCCACGCGGTCAACACGCCCCCGCCGCTGCCGCCGCAGACGAACAAGTTCTTGTCGTCGATCCATCCTTTGGCGATCGCAGCGTCGACTCCAGCCATCAAATCGTCATAGTCTTTCCCAGGATACGAGAACTGAATTCCGTTAACGAAATCCTGACCGTATCCGGTAGAGCCTCGGGGATTGAGAAACAACACCGCGTAACCGTTCGCTGAAAAGTTCTGGAAGGACCAACTGAATGCGACCGAATACATCGACCACGGGCCCCCGTGAATCCACAGCACCATCGGATACTTTTTGGCTGGATCGAAATCGACTGGCTTGATAAGCCAGCCCTGCACCTTGAGCCCGTCCTTCGAGTTGAACCACATCTCTTCCGCGTCGCCGAGTCGTACACCACCGAGAACGTCTTCGTTTACGTCCACGAGTTTCTTGATGTTTGCGGCGTCCTTCACATTGAAGGTCACCAACGTGCCCGGCTCCTTGAAGCTCGATCGCACCGCCGCGATCTGCCCGTTGTTTGAGATGCTGTAGCCTTGAAGCACGCCAACGCCGTCAGTGATCTTTCGCACTTTTCCGTTAATCGACGCGAAATAAATGTGCGACGATCCCAGCTCTTCCATTTCGTAGTACACGCCCGAGCCATCGGCAGCCCAGCGCACTGCGCGCGGCGAGCTTGGGAGATTGCCGGCCCACAACTTCTTGCTCCCCCCCGCGTTGTCCATCAGGTACAGACTTGCGACGTGGTTCGTGTAGTTCTTCTCGTCGTAGCCGACATAAGCGATCCAGCGCCCATCGGGCGAGACCTGCGGACTTCCGTCTGGGCCTTTGCGATCAGTCAAAGGCTTGATGTCGAGCGTCTTCAAATCGACGGCGTAGATTTCGCTGTCTCCGTGCAGGTACTCTGCATCGGGCTTTCGAATAGCCGAAACATAAATCGTCTTTCCGTCGGCGGACCAGTCGGGCGTGTTGTGACTGTACTTACCCGAGGTGATCTGGCGAGGTGTCCCGCCGAGCGCGGAGTCGATCGTGTACACCTGAGTGAAGCCCATCGGAAGCGGGCCCCTTCCGTCGGCGGCCCACGCCAGGCGATTCACGATGACCGCCGGCTTGGCCCATTGCGCATTGCGCGGACGCTCGGGCAGCTTGACCGCTAGGATCGGATCGTTGTCAGGTTCGAAAGCGGTGAAGGCGATCCACTTGCCGTCCGGCGACCAGTTGATTCCCGAAGGCGCTTGCTCGAGATGAGTGAGTTGAGCTACCTCGCGAGTGTCGACCCACAGCACGTGAAGCTGATTGGTGCTGTCGCGGTCTGAGAGAAAAGCGATGCGTTTGCCGTCGGGTGACCAGACGGGCTGACTGTCTCGCCAGTTGCCGCTGGTCAACTCGCGCACACGAGTTCCGTCAGCGTCGACGATCCATAGGTTGCTGACGTGTTCGTCCTTGACCTTATCGACCCAGGAGCGCGTGAAAACAATTTGCTTGCCGTCGGGAGAGATCGCGGGATTCGCGACGCTCTCCATGTTCATGAAGGTCTCTTTGTCGAGTGTGCCTTTGTCTGCGGCCCGCTTGGATTGAGCGGCTGCCGTGACGCCTAGCGAAACCAAGAGCATCAAAAACAGGCTTGAGCGGAGAAGCTTTGCCATTGTGTTACCTCCTGCGGCGCGGATCTGAAGAAGCTATGCGAAAACGAATATTGTGAACGCCTCGTTTTCCGCTTTGGCGAAGCCACAATATTGC
>JADGNW010000395.1 GCA_017883315.1 Blastocatellia bacterium
ACCCGCGTTCGCTCACAAACTGGTCGATTGCTTTTCCGATAGTACTCTTTTGGCCCGGTGGCGGGTTGACGTGGCCCGGACGGTTTACGTGCTCGTCCAGTATCAGCGCGACGCCAAACTCTGATGTAACATAGTCCGCAATGACTCGGTTCCTCACCGCGACTTTCCGGTAGAACAAATCAATGCGGCCCGCCGCATGTTCCACTTCTACTTGTCGAACGGCGTCGTCGTGTCCGGCTTGAAAGAAACGAAATGCCCATTCGAGCGTTCGAAGCTTCGTTTCCTTGTCCGCCGCCTTCCTAAGAATAGCTCCATTCAGCGTGAAGAATCCGGTTGCCGGCGAGGCGGCGGGTGTTGTGATCGAAGCGGTGTCGAGTCCGAACTTCCCGAAGAACTGATCGAACGCCGGGGCGTTGCTTCGCTTGAGGCGGTCGATCATCGACGGCAACTCTCCCGCTCCATCGCCCACTCCGGCAGTCCACTGAAAAGCTCCGAAGGTCAGGAACGCATTGTCAAAGGTGTTAATCGCTTCTAGCATGCCCTCGTTCGCTGATACGGCCTGCATGACTCGCAGGCGTGAGGGTGCGAGGCTTGCGAACCTGTCCGGTTGCTGGCTGACGAACTGCTGGATTGAAGTCTTGCCGACATTGAAGACACCGAGTTTGAACTTCTTGGCGAAGCGAGTCCCGTCGGGGGCAACGGCCGTGCTGCCATCGAAATGAAATGCCCCGGACCCGGTAGCGTCAGCAGGCTGTGACGCAGGCGATTGCCGTTGAATGAAGCTGGCCTTGACGAATCCGATCTGTCCGTCCGCGTTTACTCTGAGGAACTCGCCTTGATCATCAAGGATTTCTACCGTAGTTCCATTCGGCAACGCACTTATGATTTCCCCGCCCGGCGTCGCCCGCAGGTTGAGCGTCGAGGCTGTAACAGTTCCGGTTTCTGCCATGGTCTTACTCCTTCTTTCGTTCTACTGGTTGAGCCGTCTAAAAAGAGAACAGTTCTGTAAGTTCTGTTGCAACGTGTAGGTTACATTGGCCACTTGTTCTCGTCAATCGCATAGCCCTCGGCATTTCGCGTAAGCACCGCTTCTCAACCAACCTTCTCAACCAGCCGGCATCGCCTCTATAATCAAGGCGCGCGGAGCAAGCATGTCTGACACGGAACAAGATACCAACAGCCCGGGACGTTCGCTGAGCGCTGGTGAGATCTACATCGAAATGAAGCGGCGGCTTGAGCGCGGCGCTCGAGCTGCGATGGCCACGGTAGTCAAGACGCGCGGCTCGACGCCTCAACAAGCGGGCGCCAAGATGGTGATCTTCGACGACGGCTCGTTCATTGGAACGGTCGGCGGCGGGTGCGTCGAAGCTGACATCTGGGCCGAAGCTCGCGAAGTGCTGCGCACCGGCAAGACTGATGTTTATCATTTCAATCTGAACGACGAATACGCAGACGCGGAAGGCATGGTCTGCGGCGGCCAGATGGACGTGCTCATCGAGCGATGGGCTCTTGACGACGAAACCGATACTCGGTGAAGGGGGATCGCCGTAATTTCTAATATCCACGCACTGATATCGATTCTACTATTCCTCGTCTGCTCCCATATGCACGCCGAACAGTTAGCCGCTGCCGGAAGTCCGTCTGTTCAGCGATCCGATGTGCAGGTGCTAACGCCTTCGGGTATGCCGATCAACATCGACTCCGCAGCAATCAGCGGAGCCGACGACGGCTGCAAGCTAACTTATCAACTCACGAACAACACTAAAGAAAAGCTGAAGAGAGTTCGTATCTACCTCGATATCTACAACGCCACGACCTTGCAACACAGGCGTTCGGAGGATGTGGATAGCGTTGACGTGAGTCCGTTTTCGCGAGTTAACAGGATGGAAGAACATACGGGATGCCTGCGGGAAGATGAGCGAGCCGTCATCGTAGTCTGGGAGGCCGAGTCAGAAAGAAGCGTATGGAAGGTAGATCATCCGAAGCTTGCTACAGCAATTGAAAAGTATCTACAGGGCAAACCCTATTCGCTTCCGAAAGCTTCCTCGTGGGTTGCCGTCGAGAAGTAGGCCAGACTCACCCGCCCACTACGCGTCATCTTGTTCCCCTATGATAAACTCTTCCTTTATGTCCGATCAGCGCGTGCTCATAGTTGACGACGAAGAACCCGCGCGGCAAGGTCTCAGCGAGATAGTCAGTAATTGGGGCTATGTTACCGAGACCGCCGCCGACGGCCGCGAAGCCGTCGAACGCGTTGATAGCTTTGCGCCGCTGGTCGTGATCACCGACGTCGTGATGCCAAACCTCGACGGCTTTAAGCTGCTCACTCATCTCAAAACAGAATACCCCGAGACCGCTGTGATCCTGCTCACAGGTCAGGCTTCGGTTGATGCTGCGATTCGCGCCGTCAAGGACGAAGGCGCCTTTTACTATTTCGAAAAGCCGATCGACATGCGAAGGCTTCAGCTCGTGCTGCGCAAGGCTGCCGAATACAGCAGCGCTCGGCGAGAGAACGAGGTGCTTCGCCGCCAGCTCCGGCAATACGGGGTCTTCGGCGAGATGGTCGGCGCGTCCGAGGCCATGCGCGAAGTCTACACGATGGTCGAGCAAGTGGCGCCGAGTTCAGTGTCGGTGCTGGTCACCGGCGAGTCGGGCACCGGCAAGGAGATGGTCGCTCGCTCCATTCACAAGCTCAGCCCGCGGGTTAACCAGCCCTTCATTGCGATCAACTGCGCGGCGGTACCCGAAACACTGATGGAGTCCGAGTTGTTCGGTCACGAGAAGGGCGCGTTCACCGGCGCTGCCGACCGCCGCATCGGGTGCTTCGAGCTTGCCAACAACGGGACCCTGCTGCTGGATGAAATCGCCGATATGCCGTTCCTTCTCCAAGCCAAGCTCCTGCGCGTCCTTGAAGACAAACACGTAAGGCGCCTTGGTTCGACGAAAGAGACGAGCGTGGACGTGCGTGTGATCGCGGCTACCAACAAAGACCCGGTGAAGGCTGTTCAGCAGGAGACTCTGAGAGAGGACTTGCTGTACCGCTTGAACGTAATTACAATCCACCTTCCGGCCCTACGGGAGCACCGCGACGACATTCCGCTGCTGGTTCAACACATGATCGAGGAACTCAGCAAGCGGCATAACAAGCCGGCCCAGCTCATATCGCCGGAGGCAGCCGAAATGCTCCTCGGCTATCATTGGCCCGGCAACGTTCGGGAGCTTCGCAACGTAATTGAGCGCGCTGTTATTATTTGCCAGGGAGAACAAATAGAAGAGCGCCATCTTCCTTTTAACATCACCGGCCAGGAAACCTCACCTACCACCGACGCCGTGATGATACCGATCGGCATGCCCCTTGACGAAGTTGAGCGGCGAGTGATTCTCAGCACACTCGCGCGCAGCGACAATAACAAGACGCGGACCGCTGAAACCTTGCACATAAGCCTCAAGACGCTTCATAACAAACTGAAGGCGTACAAAGAGGCCGGTTCGGAAAAAGACGAAGGGTAACTAAGAGCACTCGGGGGGGGGCATCCGGAAAAGGGCACGGGCTAGAATGCTTCCGGCCTTTTTCCTTTCCGTATCTTTTATGGCTACGACGATAACTGCCCAGCAAGAGCTCGATCGTGCGGGCGAACCGCAGGCGATAGCGGCAGCGCCTTCCTCCGGTTCACTCCGGCCGAAGCTTGGAGTGCGCGCGCGTCAGATTGCCTTGATTACCCTACTCGTGGCTCTGGTGGTGGTAGTTACAACCGCCGTAAACATAGCTCATCTGACCGGAGTGATAATAAGCCGGACGAAGCAGGAGGCCAGCCAGCTATCGAATCAGATTAACTACGCCGTCGGACAGGAACTCGCGCACAACGGCGCAGCCGACCACCTCGACGACTACACGGCATTGGTCAGCGAACACTCGAGCGTGCGAGGGTTGATGGAATCCACCATCGTAACCTCGCACACAATTGCATATCTCTATCTGACCAATGTCACCGGCCAGATAATGACCGATTCGGAGGGCCGGTATGAGCTGGCAGCTAACCGGCATATGATCGGCGATATGCAGGCTGCGCGCCCTGACCTCGACGTGCTCGCCGATGAAAGCGGGTACGTTCAATTAGCTCGGGTGCTGCTGGGACCACCGGTCTACGAGTACCGGAAGCAGCTCGATCGCGAGGTTGAGCTTGGCGGCGAGCTGCACATCGGCGTATCGACGGCCGCCGTGCGCCGGGAACTGCTCTCTCCGGTGGCGACCAACTTGATCATCGGTCTGCTGGCAATTGTCGGAGCCGCAATCGTCGCAATCAGCTCGGCGAATCTGTTGCTACGGCCACTCGAGGCGATATCCACAAGCATCGATCGCATCGGACTGGCTGACGAGTCGGTTGACGATTACGATCTGCCGCGTGATCGGATGGTAACGGGCGTTACCGCGCGACTACGGCAATTGGGCGAGCGGCTCGCCGGAGAGCGAAGCGAACTGGAGATCATGCGCGGCCGCTTGCGCCAGGTCGTGAGCCATCTCGAAGAACGGCTGCTGCTCATAAATCGCGAAGGCCGCGTCATTCTTGCGAGCCCCGACGCCGAGGAGATACTCGGTGTTAAAGACGTCGAATTAACCGGGCTTCCGATCGACGAGACGCTCGGCCGGGATCATCCTCTGGTGGTGACAGTCGAACGCGCGTTCGGCGAGAGACGTTCGATAGCGCGCGCAACGTTGCACGTTCCCGGCACGCCGCGGCCGAGGCAGCTTCTTGCCTCTGTTCAATACATCGAAGACGCCGGCGAACCGGTTGGCGCGCTGGTCAGCATGCGCGACTACGAGTCCTTCCAAAAGTTCGAATCGCAATGGGACCTGTCCAAGAAGCTGGCGGATCTCGGGCGTATAACGTCGGGCATCGCTCATGAAGTAAAGAATCCGCTCAACGCGATGGTCATCCATCTCGAGATTCTGCGTTCGAAGCTCGAATCAGGGAATTCAGATCCAACACCGCAGCTCGAGATACTCGACTCAGAGATCAAGCGGCTCGATCGAGTTGTCCAAACGTTCCTCAATTTCACGTGGCCGGTTGAGGTCCACCTGCAGCCAATCGATGTGAACACGATAGTGAATCAGGTGATCGCGCTTGCTTCCACGGAGGCGCAGGAACGCGGGGTGTCGATCAACAAGCAGATCGAGCCCGGACAGCTAATGATAAAAGGCGACGCGGATCTTCTGAAGCAAACCTTACTGAACATCATCATCAACGGCTGTCAGGCAATGTCTGAAGGAGGCCCGTTGAAGGTAACTACTTCGCGCGGCTCCGACGACTCTGTTCGAATAATGATTGTCGATCGGGGTATCGGAATCGCCAAAGAAGACCAGGAACGAATATTCAATCTTTATTACACGACCAAGAAGGGTGGAACGGGAATCGGTTTAGCCCAGGCATTTCGGGCGGTGCAGCTTCACGGCGGAGAGATTCGCTTTGACAGCCAGGTGGGAGTTGGCACCGCGTTTGAAATAATCCTTCCTTCCGCAAGCTGAGCAGCACCACTCATTCAAACTCATCGTTCAGCGGCTGACGGCCGGCGAATCCGGCATCGGTCTCGTGCCACCAATCTATTTCATCCTCGTCAGACTTCCAACACAGATAGACTATTCGGCCGTCGCGATCGTATGGAAAATCCACGAGACCAGAGCGGAAATCCTTGAGGACCACGCCAAGGTATTCGATCTCCTGAACTGCTTCGCTGAACCTGATCAGGTGCGCAAGGTAAGTCGGTCCGAGCAAGCTTCCGCCGCCGCCCTCGCTGGCTTTTTCTCTGGCGAGATCGATTTCGACGCGCATATCCAGCAGCGCTTCCCGCTCGCGCGTGACGCGCGGAAGCAGCTTGCGCAGCCGCGGTATCAGACTCCGGGCTTCGCTCAGAGTGAACACTCTGACCTCGTCAGTTTCCTCTTCGTACATTATGGTTTCCGTCGCAGTGTGACGATTCAATGCTGCCCGATTCGACTTGGACGGTCAAGACAGGTCATCGCTTTGGACGCTTGCGGGCAGGTTGATTGAACTCCGGGAATTTTGAGCCTGCGCCAAGCGATGTAATGTTCGCTCGAGTCTCCTCGATCAGCCTCCGGCCAACCATAGCGCGCAGTCGCGGGCTGCGACCCTCGGTCAAGTGTTCGACCAGGAGCATCATTCGATGCCAGCTTGATTCGAGCTCGTCGGCGATCCACGAGATCTGCGTGATGTCATAAGGAATCGCAATCGCTTCGCATCCGAGCCGCGCAAACACTGCGAGGTATCTCGCAGTGGCGAGATCAGGGCAAAGAAGCCTGCGATTGCCAACCTTCAATTCGATCCCGAGCAGAGTGTGAAGGACTTCAACTGAAGACTTCTTTACCGGCGAGTGAAGCTCGTATTGGCGAGTTCTTTGAGGGCGAATTTTATCTCGATAGATGGCAGCGAGCGCGAAGTCACCGAGTTGCTGGTTCACTTCAAGCGCAATGTCCTCGGCCCTAACCGCGCGGACGCGACGTGACCGACGGGTGTCGATTGATTCAAGCTTGCTTGGCTTGGGTTTCATGAAGACTTGTAGGGGCGGCCCTCCGCGGCCGCCCCTGCTTGATATGTAAGGCACATCGCTTAAGCTGGGATGGGCGGCCACGAAGGGCCGCCCCTACAATTTCATTTCCGCGCCTGCGTTAACTGATCGCGCGCTCGTTCGAGCGTGTTCAATACTCGGCCCGGCAGTATTCCGAGATAAAGAGTCCCGAGGATGGCCAGCGCTAACGCGGCGGCCATCGAGCGTGCCACTGCGGGCGCTTTGAACCCAGTTGCTGGCTCGGCGAAGAACATCGCTACTATCACACGCAGGTAGTAATACCACGAGATCGCGCTGTTGATGACCCCGATGATCACCAGCGCGTGAAAGCCTCCGGCCCATGCCGACTTAAACACGAGGAGCTTCGCCATGAACCCGCCCGTGAGCGGAAGGCCGGCAAGACTCAAGAGAAACAGCGACAGCGCGCTTGCAAGGCCCAGCGACTGGAATCCGATGCCGGCATAGTCCGAGATCTCGACCCGCTTGTCACCGCGCCTTGCCATCACCTCGATGATTCCAAACGCTCCGAGGTTTATCAGAACGTAGCTCAAGAGATAAAAGGCCACCGCGCGCCAATCGTTCGCCACCATTCCGACCAGCGCGTAGCCGGCGTGCGCGATCGATGAGTAAGCCAGCATACGCTTTATGTTGCTCTGGAC
>JADGNW010000066.1 GCA_017883315.1 Blastocatellia bacterium
AGATTCAACGACAGGTCGTGAATGGTCATCAGGTCCTGCGCGTAGACCGCTTCTTGCTTTACATCGGTGTGTCCGCGAAAGGTAAACAAGTGCCCTCCGCGCGTCAGATCGAACGGAGCGAGACCCGGGATGAAGCCGGCACTCGCGGGATCGTTGAATGCCGGATCGGTTATCCCGAACTGAAAGCCCTCGGTCAAGAATGTGTGCTGAACCTGAACGCCGACCTTCACATTGTGAATCCCGCGGTTGTAGGCGACGTCCGCCTTGATGCCGACGTTGTTGAGACGCCGCGACTGCGCGATTGTCTGTGTCTCATCGGAGAATGGATCGGCGCTAGGGAAGTACTTAACGACATCAAGCCTGTAGAATGGATTGATCGTCAACAACAGCGACGGGCTGAAGGTGTGCACATATCCCGGCGCGATGTTTACTGTGCGAACCAGTTGTCGCTGGTCCTGTCCAAGCGCTTCCTGATCGAACGTGTTTGCGATTTGAAAAAAGTTTCGCGCCAGATACAGATTCAAATGCAGCGAGTCGTTGGACGTGGGGCTGTAGTCAAACCGGTTAAAGATTGTCGCGGAATTGCCCGTGTCGTGCAGAGCTACGAATTCTGGGGGATCAAGAAAGCGGCCGGAACGCTCAAAGTCAAACGCTGTGAAGTTGCCGACCTTCTTGTTTCCAAATCCGAAGGTAGCTTGCTCTTGCGTCGTGCCGAACGAACCGTACATTGCCGAGATGCTACCGAACGGTCGGGTAACGCCGAGCCCCGATTTGGTGATGGCGTTGATCACCAGGCTCGTCTTGTCGCCGTATTCCGCAGGCGGTCCACCAGTTATCACTTCGAGCGATTGAATGGCGTTGACAGGAAGTTGAGTCGAGAAGGCTTTGCTCTGTTGGTCGTTGATGGGCTGGTTGTCCAACGAAATGGATACCTGAGCATGATCTCCAAGCGGATGGACCATACCGTTTGAGTCTGCGGCCACACCGGGCGCGCTCTTGGTGATCACATCGCTCAATCCCGAGCCGGGCGTGCTGAGCGACATTCTAGCGATAAGCGACTGATCTACGTCCGTGTGAGTTGTAGGAACGGTCTCGATGATATCGGCGGCACTCGACACCTCAACGCTCGCCGACGTGCCGGCGACGGTAAGCGAGATCTTCAAGCTTTGGGGGACCGAGGACCGAACATCAACGGTCTGTTGGGCGGCGCTGAAGCCTTGCGCTGAAACGTTGAGCGCATAATTGTTCGGCGGGATGTTCTCGAATCGAAACGTACCGTTAGCGTCCGTGTTCGTCGTGCGCTTGTAGCCAGTAACGCGGTTTTCTATCGCAACGCTTGCGCCGGGCACCACCGCGCCAGTTGCGTCGGTTACGATTCCCTCTACGGTTCCCGCACCGAGCGATTGAGCAAGAGTGATGGGCAGGCCGGTCAGTGAGGACACGCTCATGACAAGCATAAGTACCGCGCAACTCGTTCGAAGCGATTTCAAAGCGCCAGCAATATGTATTCTTGGTCGCATAGCACAACTCTCCTTTGAATGAGTGAAAGGTTGATGCCAGAGTCCACCTGCCGTTGCGCAGTTCGGACTCATAATCAATGCGCCAATGTGTCGATCAAGCATCCGCCCTCAGCCCGCGCACAACTCAGTAGTGGCGCTGGCAGGGGAAACACTTAGCGGAACTCAACAGAACACATCGGACGGGCAAATTGGTCTTTCAGGCAGGAGGTGCGCGGCCAAATAGAAGGAGAGACGAATCCTTCGAGTGGGCCACGCATAGGATGGCCTCACGGATGGAAGGTTGTTCGAGCGGTTGAATTACTACGGCAGTAGTGCCGACGTTCGAAACGAAATTACGTTGCAGCCGGCACGATAGGCACTGTGCGTCGCTGCTCGAATCCGGCGCGGTGTGAGAGTCTCCGCCGACGTCTGCGATGAAGCTCCCAGTGGTGGGCGTCGTTAGCTCCGGTCGAAGAGCGTGATGATGGGTAACGCTGACAAAAAACGCGTGCGCGATCAGACAAATCATCGCGAGTGCAATGACTCGCGATCGCGAACTTCTCTTGAGCTTGCCGAGCTTTGTCAACTTTCGGTCTCCGCGCGATTCGATAGCCAATTTAACTACGTCCCCAGTTGCGGTGTCAACGAAGCTTGCTTGCACCCGACTCCAGGCTTGGTTGGACTCCGGCGGCGCTGTTGAATACGCGCTGTTGAAAAGGAAGATTGGCTTGTCTCGTCGCGACTGTGGACTTATATTCACTGCGGCCTGAGGACCAGTAAGAACGCCAAAAGCATGGAGATCGACTTGGCTGATAAGACTCTGCTCACACTCGAGAACGTGACCGCGCGATACGGCGATGTTCAGGTCCTGTGGGGAGTGACGTTCGCAGTTCGAGAGGGTGAGATCGCAACGCTGGTAGGGGCTAACGGCGCGGGGAAGACAACTACGCTCAAGACCATTTCCGGCGTAGTGCGCGCTACCGACGGACAGATTGTTTTTGACGGGGGCCACATTGATCACCTTCCCCCTCACCAAATCGCGGCGCGCGGGATCGCTCATGTGCCCGAAGGCCGCCGGCTCTTTCCCCTAATGAGCGTCCGAGAGAACCTGGAGATCGGCGCGATTAGCAGCGAAGCCCGTCGGCTACGGACAGGATCATTCGCGCGGGTGTTCGCTCTCTTTCCCAAGCTGAAAGAACGTGAAAGTCAGATGGCCGGAACTCTCTCGGGCGGCGAGCAGCAAATGGTCGCGATCGCGCGAGGCCTGATGGCGAGACCGCGCCTCTTGATACTCGATGAACCAAGCCTGGGTCTTGCACCGATCGTAGTGCGTGAGATGTTCGAAATAATCCAAACGATCAATCGCGAGGGCATAACCATCTTGCTGGTCGAGCAAAACGTTCAGCAGAGTCTAAAGCTCGCCAATCGAGCCTACGTGCTCGAGAACGGACGGATCGTGCTTGAAGGCGCGGGCAGCGACCTGCTGGATGATCAGCGCGTTCGCGAAGCTTATCTCGGCGCTTGATGCTCTCTGTCGCATCGCCAAAGTTGTTAGAGATTATCGGCCAGTGCTACCATTAGCCGAAAAGTCGGCGTCTCTAGATGAGCAATCTCACACCGCAAACATATCAAGACTTCCTGAAGCTTGCCGGCGAGGGCACGGTTGTGCCGGTCGTAAAACGCGTGATGGCGGACCTTCTCACGCCGGTGGCTGCTTACCTCAAGATCGAGCGGCTGAGCCCTTACTCGTTCCTGCTCGAATCGGTCGAAGGAGGCGAGAAGGTCGCGCGTTACTCATTTCTCGGATTCGAGCCCGAGATAATCGTCCGAAGCCGCGCCGGCAAGGTTACAATCGAGAGAGCGTCAAGCAACGAAGAGACTGATCAGCCGATGCTCGCGGTGCTTCGTCGTCTGTCGGGCAATCACATTCCGGTGCGCTTTCCCGATCTGCCTCCGTTCGTTTCCGGCGCGGTCGGCTACTTGAGCTACGACGCGGCGCGTTGGTTCGAAAAGATTCCCGACGCTCACTCGGATGACATCGGTATCGACGATGCGGTGATGATGTTTTTCTCACGCCTGCTGGTCTTCGATCACGTGCGTCACCAGATTCATGTGATCGCCAACGTGTTCACCGATGGCAGGACCGAGGGCCTCGAGGCCGAATATCAAAAGGCAATCGACGACATCGAAGCAATGGAAGCCCGGCTTGAAGACCCGGTCGAGCCGTTACCCGGACGTCACGATTCGACGGCCACTCGGGTTCGCTCGAACATGACCAAAGAGAAGTTCGAGCAGGCAGTCGTCATCGCCAAGGAGTACATCGCCGCCGGTGACATCTTTCAAGTAGTGCTCTCGCAGCGATTCGAAGCCGGGCTCCGCGCGCATCCGTTCGAAGTCTATCGCGCGCTGCGCGTGGTGAACCCTTCGCCTTACATGTTCTTCCTCAAGATCGGCGATCAGTCGATCATCGGCGCTTCGCCTGAGATGCTGGTGCGAGCGACCGGTCGTCGAATCGAGTATCGCCCGATCGCCGGAACCAGACCGCGTGGCGCCACTGAAACCGAAGACGTGTTGCTCGGCGAAGAGATGCGAGCCGACGAGAAAGAAGTAGCCGAGCATGTGATGCTTGTCGACCTGGGCCGCAACGATCTTGGACGAGTGGCTGACTACGGTTCAGTCGAAGTCACGGATTTGATGATCGTCGAACGCTACTCGCACGTGATGCACCTGGTCTCGTCGATCAAAGCACGGTTGAGGGCTGGGATGGATCGCTTCGACGCGCTGGCGGCATGTTTTCCCGCTGGTACAGTGAGCGGCGCTCCAAAGATTCGCGCGATGGAAATCATCGACGAGCTGGAGCCGACTCGCCGAGGAGTTTATGCGGGAGCGGTGATGTACCTGGACTATTCTGGAAACCTCGACTCGTGCATAGCGATTCGAACTATCCTGACGAAGGATGGCCGGGCTTACTTCCAGGCTGGGGCGGGAATCGTAGCGGATTCAGTTCCTGAAACCGAATATATCGAAACGGTAAACAAAGCTCGCGCGATGCTGCAAGCTATTGAGATGGCCGAGAAGAGATAGTTGTCAGTGCAACGGCACGAGAAACACGTCCCACGCCCACCTTCCCAGATGATCGCCGTGCGCGTCCCGTACTTTCGATCGGTATCGAAACCCATTGCCGTATTGATCGACTCGTCTTGATTCCTTGTAATCAAGGTCTATGGATGCCAATCCCAATGCTGGCAGGGAATGTAGTTCACCTGGCTCTGATATGCCGTTGTGGTTTGTATCTCGCCACAAGAGCAGCCTTGGGAAGATCGCATCCCGCCGATCAATCACCCCGTCACCATTGCCGCCATTCGCTGGCTTATCGTACTCAGCCAGGGCGATGAAGCCATTGGGCGGAACCCCTGTCGGCGGCTGCGGAGCGAAGTTGCCGAATAGCTCGGTGCCGTTGTCTATTATTCCATTTCCATTTCGATCGAGTGCTAGCCAGGCATCGTCCGATCCACGAGCAGTCCACGACAAAGATTCTCTACGACCGTTTCCATTGAGATCGAAGGAAACACCGCCTGCTGCGTCGGTCATCTGGTATCCGTCACCGTTGATGTCGATCAGGATGGGGCTATAGCTATAGCAAAAATTTGAACTGCCGTCACAATGACCATAAAGATCACATTGCTGGCAGTCGCCATTACCGTAGCAGGGTTCGCACGCATCAAAGCCACCGCCGCCGCAGCCCGTAGCGGGAATATA
>JADGNW010000067.1 GCA_017883315.1 Blastocatellia bacterium
AAGTTGTTTGATCAGGCACGGTCAAAGAGAGGCAGGCAGAATGCCTGCGCTCCCAGGGACTAGCGAACAAAACGAATCGCGCGCGCCAGTCCGTCGTTGCCGACCACTACGTCGGCTTTTATTCGTTGGGTGGCGCGCTCCATGTCCGTTGGCAATCCGAAAGACATCAGCGCCGATCGTGGCAACTCGACGCGCATAACCTGCCCGCCGTCCCTCTGCGCGAGCGCCTCTCTATTCATCAGCGGGATGAATTCCGTTGCGATCTCATCGACGGCTCCCGGCTTGTGGGGATCACCTACTGGCGGCTTTGATCGGCCGCCGCTTGTGATTCGACTGGTCGATCTGCGTCGCTGCTCCGGCGAGTTAATGGCAACAACTCCCGTTTCAGTGCTCGACAAAGCCTGCGGCTTAGGAGAAGACGGGCGCGGCTCGTCAGATACCGACGGACTTGGGCCGGAAGCTTTTTGCGGCGCGGGCTGTTGAGCGTCCCGAGCCCTGGACGCTGCCAGCGCAAGCAGCGTAACGATCAAAGCAATCGCGGCTACGCTTGCCGCTGCGTATAACCATCTTCGTGTCGCGGTTAGCGCCGGCACAACTAAGGGCAACGCCGCGCGCTGCTCGCGAAACGCCGCTAGAAGCGCCGCCTCGACACGAGCCGGAGCTTCCTCGTTCGATGTCCTCGCTACAAACCGAAGCCCGCCGGTCAGCGCCCGTTCATCCGCTTGCCGCGACGCGCAACTCGCACAGGAAGCTGAATGCGCGAGCGCCTTCTCGCGCTGAGCTGCATCCATCAAGCGTTCCCTTGCAAGGTCGCCCGCGATAGCTTCAAAGTCGTGACAGTTCATGCGAAACACCTCGCCGGGTTTACTTCTTGTGCGTCCTCATTGCGATCGCGCGCGGCGCGAAGTTTTTCGATCAGCAACGCACGCGCCCGATGAAGCCGCGACCGAACCGTGCCCACCGCGCAGCCGATCACCGCGGCCGCTTCCACATAACTCATCTCATGAAGATCGCACAGCACGACGACTTCTCTGTAACGTGACGGCATTGACAGAATCAAATCACGAAGCTCCTGAATCATCTCTCCTCGCGTCAACTCAGTTAAGGGATCGCCTTCGGCAATCATCGATTGAGGAGTAATCTCCTCGGCGTCGGCCGATCGATCGATGAACTGCACAAACGGCCGGTCCTGTTCGAGCTTTCGCAGCACATGGTTCCGCGCGATTCCGTATAAGTATGCCGCCAGTGATCCTCTATCGGGATCGTAACGTCCGGCTTCGCGCATCAGCACAATGAACACTTCCTGAGTAACATCTTCGGCGAGCGTGTGCGACCCGCTCATCTGAAGCGCGAATCTGTACACGCTTGCCTGGCGCCGCCGATAGAGCAGCGTGAAGGCGTCTTCATCTCCGGTCATCATCTGCCGCAGCAGATCCAGATCACTGGGAGTTGTCGGCAAAGTCATCGTTTGTCTTGAAGCCGCCAGCCCGCCTGCTGACATGTTTGATTCACGCGAGGCAACCGGAAAGTTCCAAAAGGTGGGGACAGCCGAGACACTTCAACCAAGCGGACGCTGCATCACGCACAGTCGGGAGAAGAAAGATAAGCCGGTGGCAACCTGGCAAGTCGCCACCGGACAAACGCAAAAGAGAACCGGGCCTTTACAGCCCGGGAAACTAACCGCTACTTCATTTCAGGCTATTTCTTTTCGGCGGGCTTATCGGCAGCGGCCGGCTTCTTTGCAGCAGGTCGCGGCGGAGGCGGCGGCTTAGGTGTCCAGAAGTCACCGCCCGTCTTTGCCCACTCCTTCGGAACGTAGCTCATCTTCGCGCTGAAGGCATAGACGGAGGTATCAGTGCCGTTGACCGATTCCGCGAGCAGTTTCTGCCGCTTCTTGGTGTTGCTTTCGCCCATAGCGTCCTGGATGGCCTTGCCCATTGCGGGATTCGGGTCCAGTTCTGCAAGCGATTTCCGCGGCGTAAAGATCATGTAAGTTCCGCCCGGCATACCCGCTGCCACCGAGTACAACGCAGTGTTCGCATCCGCGTTTGCCTTCTTGAGCGCATCCACGAGGATCTTCCTCGCTTCTCTGTATTCGTCATCGTGCCCCGGGCGCACGCGCACTGTGGTTATGGAGAAGAAGCGCATCTGGGAAATGTCAATGGGCTTTCCGTAGCTCAGCTCTTCATTCAGAACGCACACGATAGATCGCTGGCCGGTTCGAAACTCGGCATCCAACACGTCCATCCTATCGGTATCGGCGGTCAGTTGCGCGTTCTTATTGGTATTGTCGCGATCCTTTTGGAGCGACGCGAACGAATCGTAGGGTGTCACAAACCACGCTTCGGTTCCGCCAAACACGGGCGTCATCGCCAGATACCAGACGGGCCATTTCGCTTTTTGCATCGCGCGCACGTACCCGGTTTCTACGTTTTCATGAGCGGTGCCGCGCCCTGCCTTGATGTCCTCGCGAAACATCGAAAGCACCTTGGGCGGCCCGGTGGGCGGTGATTGCTGCGCCACCGCTTGAACCGCGGTTGAAACGAGCACACACATTGCGAACACGAACAACAAACTCTTCTTCATAAGATCCTCCTTAACATTTCTTCTTTCAAAGTTGAACTGATTGTTACTTACGGTTTCTTTTCCTCGGCCTTGGCCGGCATCTTCTTCTTAGCCGGCGCCGGCGCGGATGTCGTCATAGGTTTCAGCGTCCAGTAAGCGGGATCGGCGTCCACCCATTCTTTGAACACGTAGCTCAGTTGTGGATTGAACGCGTAGATGCTGACGTCGTTGAACGCGATCGAGTCGCTTGAGAGGTTGGCGAGTTTCTTATTGCCGCTCTCCCCAAGCGCGTCCTGATAAGCCTTGCCGTGCGGTTGCGGCGCCACTCCGTCTGCTTCGGCGAGACTCTTCCAGGGGATCAATACAATGTAGGTCCCGGTCTGCGTGCCTCCCATCACCTGGTAGACAGCCATGTTCTCATCCACCTTTGCCTTCACGTGCGCGGCGGTCATGATCCTGCGCGCTTCCTCGAATTCGCTCGCGTGGCCGGGTCTCACCCGAATGGTCTCGACTCTCATAAAACGCGAGTGCGCCATGTCGGCGGCGCCGTTGTAGCTGAGGTCCGGGCGCAACCGCGCTACCATATCTCGCTGGGCGGAATGATAGTCCTCGCCCGTGTGGCGAGTTCGATCGAAGTCGGCCTTGTAAGTCACAGCGATCTTGTCGAGATCCTGCTTCGCTTTGCCGAAGGCATCCATCGAATCGAAAGGCCAGAGGTAAGTCACTTCGTTTTCGTTTCCCGCTACGGGCACCAGCGCCAACCGGTGATGCGGCGACTTGGCTTTGGCCCAGATCCGAACGGTACCGTTCGCTTCTCTGGAATGCGGTTCCATCATTCCGGTCTTGATGTCCTCACGGACGATCTGAAGCACCGGGGGCGGCCCAGGCGTCTGAGCAGCCGCCTGAACGCCGCACACGCAAAACGCGAATACTGCAAGGAAGAAAGTCTTCTTCATCGTCATGCTCCTTCGGGTTGTTTGGAATGGAGTTGAAAAGGAGACTCAGAATCGCGTTCGAAGCGCAGCGGTTCCAGGGTCCTTCGGATTGAGCGAAATCCTCGATGCGGTCCAAGTCAAAACCCCGGACCGCGACGGATCGAGAAATGATTAGTGCGTCGGCTGTGAAAACACCCAAGAACCGGCTTTAGCGGGAATGAAGAATGGGTCTACAGCAGGCCGGATCATATCACCGGCTCTGCTTATTGCAACAGGGTTCGACGAAAGAAAGGAAAGCCGTTCGCAGAAGGTGAGGGGCCGTACTTCAGGTGCACCGCCTTATGCATCGTACACGTGAGTGCTGAACAACTTATCCCAGAGGCCTTGTTTCTCTTTGTCCCACAACGGCCATAGCAAAAGGACCCAGCCAATGCAGGGGATGCCTCCCACCAATCCCTTCACCAATTCGCGCACGAACGCCTTGCCGAATCCAAGCGGCTGACCCGCTGGATCGAGCACCTTAATCTTCATCCACCGTTTCCCGAGCGTCGATCCGTCCCTGCCGAGCAGGTAAATGTTGAAGATCCCCACTATCAGCGATCCCGCAAAGAGAAGGCAGTATCCCAGAATCATACCCCCCATCATAGCGCCGGCGGCGTCATTGCTGATGTTGCCGCGTGAATCCGCCGTTGAAGCGGCGCCTACGGCTGAGATTATTATTACAATCCAGCCGGGTATGCCGCCCAGTGACACGAGAATTCCGTCGATGATCACCGCCAACAGCCTCTTTCCCATCCCCGCGTAGACAGGTTGAGGCGGCGGCGTTCCATAACCCTGTGTCGCTCCCCAGCCCGGCGGCGCTCCGTAACCACCCTGTGGTTCATTGTAAGACATAATTCATTCCTCCGTTTCTTTTTCTGAATTGCCGGTTTCGGTTGTCACGGTGCGTGAGCGCCTTTCGATGATGCTTGCATTCTCTTGTCGCACGGGATCGGGGCCGCCCCAGCGCCGCGATTATATCGAGTGACTCTCGACGCCGCAAACTCTTTTTCAGGCCGCAAGCGCCTGCTCTTATCGCGATGCGGTCGATGCGTCGCCGCGTGTGTCGACGACCACCTCTCCTGACTTGATCACTACAACTGCGTGATTGACTCCGAAAAAGTAAGGTATCTGACGATAGTCGGAGCAGTCGTGCATGACGATGTCAGCCTGCTTGCCTGACTCGATAGAGCCCAGCCGCGCTTCGCACCCGAGGCTGCAAGCGCCATTGATCGTTGCCGCAGTGATAACCTCCGCCGGAGTCATTCGCATCTGCGTGCAAGCTATCGAAAGAATCATCTGCATCGAAGGCGTCGGCGAACTCCCCGGATTGAAATCAGTCGCAAGCGCTACCCCGAGCCCCGCATCGATCATCGCTCGCGCGGGCGCGTAGCGTGTTAACCCGAGATTGAACACCGCGCCCGGAAGCAGAATCGCAATCACTCCCGCTTGTCGAAGAGCTTCGATTCCCGCTTGATCGACCCACTCCAGATGATCGGCCGACGCAGCGCCAAGCTCCGCTGCCAGACTCGCGCCTCCGCTCAAGCTCAGTTGCTCGGCGTGAAGGCGAATGCCAAACCCGAGTTCCTTCGCCCGCGTGAGCACGCGCCGCGAGTCGTTGACAGTGAATACGTGCGACTCGCAAAAGACGTCGCAGTAACGAGCGAGACCTTCGGCGGCGACTCGCGGAAGCATCTCGTCAATCACCAGCCGAATGTAGTCCTCGCGCTTGTTTCGATACTCATCGGGAATCTCATGCGCGCCAAGGAATGTTGGAATCAGCTCAAGCGCAGTTTCATCGTTGAGCCGTCGTATAACGCGCAGGATCTTCAACTCATCATCAACCGTTAAGCCGTAGCCGCTCTTCGCTTCGACGGTTGTGGTGCCGTGCCCGAGCAGCCAGCCTGCGCGAATCTTACCAAGCTCGAACAATTCGTCTTCAGAGGCCGCGCGCGTCCTTCGCACCGTCGAGCGTATTCCGCCGCCGCTTGCAGCAATCTGCTGATAAGTCATCCCCGCCGCGCGCATCTCGTATTCGTCCTCGCGAGTTCCCGCGAACACGGGATGCGTATGCGCGTCAACGAAGCCGGGCATCACAACGGAGCTGCCAGCGTCGAGGTGCAGGGCGTCCACGGCGGCCTGCGGCTCAACCTCAGAAGTCGCTCCCACAGCCACTATCACGCCATCACGCGCGAGCACCGCGCCGTCCTTAATGATCGCGAGTTCGCGCATTTCGGCCCCGACGCGTGTACGCGCCGGCCCCGCCAGAGTCACAAGCTGAGAGGCATGCGTGATTAGCAGTTCGCGGTTCATATGGGCAGCTCACTCGGAAACTATTCGTCGATTCGCTGAAAGTCCGCGCTCATTCTCTCAAGTCACTTTGAAGCGCGCAATCAAACCGGGGTGGCCATTCGCGCGTCGAGCTATTATATTTCTGACTCCGACAGCTTCATTGGATCACAACGCGAGGAATCAATCATGGCATTCACCAGGATGGACCAGGGAAAAATAGAAGACTGGATGGTGATCGGCCACGCAGTGACCACGCGTCAGGCTGCTATGCCTCAAATCATCAAGTCGATGCTTCTACAACTTGAACAGCAAGTTGACGGCTTCGCTGTAAACCAACTCCATCACGCCTTGCAAACGGCGACGCGCGCCGCCCGCGATGGAGCATCGGAAGAAATGATCGTCGCCGCGTTGTGTCACGACATTGGCAAGGTCATATCGGTCGAGAACCATCCAGCAATCGCCGCCGAAATCCTCAAGCCCTACGTCTCGCGCGAGACTTACGAAATCATTCGCACGCACCAGGATTTTCAGGGCCGGCACTACTACGCGTTGATTGGCAAAGATCCCGATGCGCGAAGCCAATACGCAAGCGAGCCCTGGTATGAGGCGGCTCGCGTGTTCACTGATGGATGGGATCAGGCCTCATTCGATCCCGAGTACGATACCTTGCCGCTCTCTCACTTCGAGCCGTTGATCGATCGCGTATTCATAAGTCCCGGGAGAGAGTTGGTACAAGGCGCCTAACGCGCCCTATCGGGGCGCGATAAACAAAGCGAGGTCCTCAATGTTCTGGCTTAGCAAGATCAAAACAACCGGCACGCTACTTGTCGCCGTACTCGCCGTATTCTTGGTTGCGTGCTCCGCTCCGGCGCCGACAGTAGTTTCGAAGAACGCGGCTCCGGCTGCCCCGTCTGCTTCAACGGGCGAGCTTCAATTCAAGACCCCTGATGGCTGGGCGAGCGAGGCTCCTTCGTCGAGTATGCGGGTGGCGCAATATCAGCTACCCGCTGCCGAGGGCGACACGGAAGCCGCGTCGGTTGTCGTGTTTTACTTCGGGCCGGGCCAGGGCGGCTCGGTTCAGGCGAATCTCGACCGATGGATGGGTCAGATACAACAACCAAACGGCGGTTCATCAAAGGATAAAGCAAAGACCGAGACGCTTACAGTTAATGGCATGAATGTCACGTTGCTTGATGTCACCGGCGCTTATGCCGGCGGCGACATGGGCCGAGCTCCAGCTCAAGCCAAGGGAAATTATCGCATGCGCGCGGGAGTAATCGAGAGTCCTAAAGGCGCCTACTTCGTCAAGCTGGTCGGGCCGGAGAAAACCGTCGGCAAGTGGGATGATTCTTTCATCGCCTTCATCAAGTCCGCCGAGTTCAAAGGATGAACCTCCAATGGCGGCTCGCCGCCAGAAGATTTCGCCGATGGCTAGCCGGCGCGCTGGCCACCCGACAACCTACCTCTGCTCGGACGAAGCTCATCTTCGCTGCTTCGATTTTCCTTTTGGCGTTCGCGGTGCGCTCGCTTCACGCGGTTGACCTTGCTTCCGTGATGTACACAAACGAGCAGCCGTTCAACGGTCTCACCAGATCTTACGACCTCAGAGCTAGTTCGATTCTTAGAGGAGAAGGACTGCTTGGTCCTTACAACATTGATCGGTCCGATACGCAATGGCTGAATAGAGCGCCCGGCTATCCCATTCTTCTGAGCGCGGTCTATCAGATATTTGGAAGAGGCTTTTTTAAAGCGCAGCTCGTTCAAAATGCCATCAACTCTGTATCGCCTGTGCTGATATTTCTCATCGCCGGGTCACTCATAAGCTGGCGGGTTGGAGTTGTGTCGGGTGTGCTTGCGTCACTCTCTCATCACCTGGCGCACATCTCGAATTTCATTCTACCCGATGCGATGCACGCGCTTCCGGTGCTCGGTGCGATTTATCTACTGCTGATCGCTCGCCGCTCGCGCTATTCGTATTGGCTATACGCGGCTGCGGGATTGATGATCGGGCTGGCTACGTGGCTAAGGGCTCAAACGATGTTACTCGGGCTGTTTCTGCTGGTGGTATTGACGTTGACCAGCGCCCGACGATGGCCTGTGTTGAAGCGCGCTGTTTTGATGGCGACAGTCTCGATCTTTGCAATAGCCCCGATCACGATCCGCAACTACGTTGTATACGGCGCGTTCATCCCGCTGCAGGTGGGCACAGGTATTCTGTTGTGGGAAGGCATTGCTGACGCGAGCGGCGATCGATTCGGAGCCGTAAGGACAGACACAGAAGTAGCGGACCAGGAAGCGGAGTTGTACAACGACCCGCGCTACGCCGGATCCTGGACCACGCCAGACGGCATAATGCGCGACCGCGACCGAACGAAGCGGAGTCTTGACGTGATTCTGCATCATCCGATCTGGTACGCAGGCGTTATGCTCGGGCGTTGCGGCGAGATGCTGAAGTATTCCGCTCACGCGCCGCTAGTGTTGACTCTCTCGCAATCGAAGTCTCAGCAGCAAAGCTTCCCGGTCAAGCGAGGATGGAGGGAGATCGCATCGGAGGACGATTCAAGCCTGGCCGCCGGCAGAAGTATATTCTGGTTGCGCCCGACCGTCCGCGGGCTTCAACGAATAGTGAAGGAGACGATGCTGGCGTTCATCATTCTCGGCGCGATGATTCTATTCGCGGCAAGTTGGCGGCGCGCTTTGTTCATCTCGATCGTGCCGCTCTACTACTTTCTTTTTCAGTCGGCGATGCATACCGAGTTTCGCTACACGCTGCCGATGCAGTATTTTGTGTTTGTGTTTGCGGCGATCGTTTGGGTGATACTCGGCGCGAGCGTGTCGAACGGAGTCCGACACATAGCATTGGCCGCCAGGGCCACCAGGACGCGAAGACGCCAAGAAGCACCAGGCACACGAGGTTGATTGACCGGGTGCGGCTTTGTGTCTTCGAGTCTCTGTTCACTTCACTGGCCAGAGACCGGCAACCGCGCTATTATTGAGCCACTTTTGAGCTCTAACCTGATTGACAATCTGGACCTAAACGGAGGGAGCTATGCCGAAAACCGTTCATGACATCATCAAGGGTCGCACCGAGGTCTACTGCATCTCGAATCAGATGACGGCGTCTGAAGCGGCGCGCTACTTGAAGGACCATGGAATACGCGCGACCGGCGTTTGCAACTTGTCGGGAAAGATCGTGGGGGTGGTTTCGCAGAGCGACATATCTGAGAAGGTAGTCGCCGAGAATTTCCGCCCGTCTGAGGTAAATGTTCAGTCGATATCGAGCACCAACCTGATCAAGGTCACGTCGGAGACAGAGGTCGGGACATCTCTGCAGGTCATGCAGGAGCACGGCGTGTATCACCTGATCGTCGAAGACGCCGACGGCAAGTTCTTGGGGATGGTCTCGATGCGCGACTGCGTGGTGATGAAGGGCGAAGAAGAGAAGGAGCGTGCGGAGATGCTAAAGGATTATGCGTTCCCGAGCTACTAAGAACGGTTCCGGGTTCCGAGTTCAGCGTCCAGGGTTCAAGCTTTAGCTTGCCGGGGTTTTCAAGGACGGCAGCCTGAAGGCTGAACGCGGAACACCGAAGTCCGAACCCGGAACTATTCGTGCCGAAGCGCCGTGATCGGATCCAGGTTCGCAGCTTTTATTGCAGGCCATAAGCCGAAAACTACTCCCACCGTCACCGAACCGAAAAACCCAAACGCCGCAGCCCACAACGGTATAGCCATTGTAAGCGACGGAACCAGCGCTGAAACGACTACGCCAAGCAGCCAGCCAAAACCCAAGCCCGCGAGTCCGCCAATGCCGGTCAGAGTCACCGCCTCTGTCAGAAACTGCCAGACTATATCCGAGCGGCGCGCACCGACGGCCTTGCGTATGCCAATCTCCCTTGTGCGCTCGGTAACCGCGACTAACATTATGTTCATCACGCCGACCCCGCCAACCATAAATGCTATCGACGAGATGATAATCATCACGCCGAATACGGCGCCCACTATGTCGTCGAACGTGCTGATGAACGAATCAGGCGTGCCTATCTCAAAATCGTTCTCCTTGTCGATCGAGACATGGCGTCTCCGCCGAAGCACCTGTTCGATGCCCTGGATGCCTGCTTTCATTTCACCCTCTCGCATTCGCACGATGAGAAAGTGATCATCCTTTGACGGGTACATCTTGTGAAAGGTCCAGTACGGGATGAAGATGTCGTTGTCTTCCTGGTTCTCGGAACCGAACGGACCTGCCTTCTGTTTCTTCACCGTGCCGACTACCGTGAACTCCTGTCCGCCAACGTTGATCGTCTTGCCGATCGGGTCCTCCGCCGGAAAGAGAGCTTCGACAACGTTGAACGCCAGGACACACACAGCAGCCTTGTGCAGGTTCTCCGAGTCGTTGAAATAGCGGCCTTCGGCGATCGGAACATTCATCACCAGTTCGGCTACCGGGAAATTCCCTACCAACTGGGTTCGATTCATTGCCCGATCCCGATAGCGAACTTCGGGAGGGACAGGGGGAGGCGATCCGGGAAGCCCTATCACGTAAGGAATGCCGGCATAGATGTGCTCGACCTGAGGGACCTCGCGTTCAATCGCCAGACCGTCTTCGAGCGAAAGCGGTTTGCGATTTAGAACCTCGGCTGGCGGTTTGCTGGTCATGATGAACGGGTAGCGCCAGAGGTAAACGTTGCGCGTGCCGAAGCTCTCAGCGTTGTCCAGCACCGACTGGCGAAAGCCGTTCAACACAGCGGCCATCGCGACGATGACCAGCACGCCGATGAACACGCCCAAAATGGTGAGCCCCGCGCGAAACTTGTGCGCGACCAACGTCTGCATCGCCAACGTTGTGTTCTCTTTTATGCTCGACAAGTTCATTCAGACCTCAGCGCTTCGATCGGATCCAGTCGGCCGGCGCGGCGCGCAGGGTAGATTCCAAAGAAAACTCCAATAATCGTCGACAGCGACAGCGCCACCAGCGGCGCCCACAGCGGAAACGAAGACGGGAGCGGTGTGAAGCTCGCGATCAGCCACGAGATGCCCCAGGCGAGCACAATGCCACCTGCTCCACCCGCGCAACACAGCACGACAGATTCCACTAGAAACTGATTCACCACATCTTGTTGCCGCGCGCCGACCGCTTTTCGAATCCCTATTTCCTTCGTGCGTTCGACCACCGACACCAGCATGATGTTCATGATCACGATGCCGCCAACGACGAGCGATATACCGACTACAAACAGTGAGACTGAAAAAATCACGCTCGTCAGGTTGTTGAACAATTCGTTGACGCCTTCCGATGTGATCAACCCGAAATCATCGTCCTCGTGATAGCTAAGATGATGCAATGTGCGCATCGCCAGGCGCGACTCGCCCTGCGCCTGCTCCATCCCGCCCTCCCGGCCGCGAATCGAGATGTTCACGGTGCGCCGCGCGCCGTAGATCTTCTGAAACGTCGAAAGCGGTATCTTCGCGAAGTTGTCGCGGGAGAACCCAAACACCGTACCCTTCTTTTCGGCCACGCCGACAACTGCGTAGGTGTGATCACCGATTTGAAGGTTCTTGCCGAGCGGATCGGCGCCGGCGAAAATCTTTTCCGCGATATCCGCTCCGATGAACGCGACCAGTCGCGAGTGCTCCTCGTCCCAATCTTGAAGCGGCCGCCCGCTCTCCACGTTATAGCCTTCGATATCCAAAATGTTCGGGGTAATCCCCGACATATCGATTCCCTGCAGCGACTGTCTTCCGTAGCGCACGTCCAGTTGTTTGTGCGTCTCTACACCAACCGCTTCGCACGAGGTGCAGTACCGCCGGATCGTATCAGCGGCGTCTGCATGAACCTCCGGATTACGGCGAATCATCTCGAAGAACTTGTCGAGGTTCGTCGTGATCGGAAACTGGGTGATCACGAAAGTGTTCGGGCCGAAGTTCGAGACCTTCTCCTTCCAATATCGGTCAAGGCCCTTGATGATCGAGATTACCGAGATAATCGAAGTGATACCGATGATGATGCCGAACAGCGTCAAAAACGAGCGCAGCTTGTTCGCCCGCAATGAGTCCAGCGCCACGCCCGCATATTCCAGAAATCCTGCGTGCCCTCCGAATTTCTGTCTTGCTGCGCGTTCGGTTTTGCTGACGGCTGAGGCCGGGGTTGTTGCCATACCACTCTAAATTGTTATAGCTGGCGAGGCGGATCGGGTCAATCCTCAAGCCTCACTCATCGAGCCTCACTGCCTTTACAACTTCACTCCGGCTATGCGATTGTTGCCAGCACCCGAAAACCAGACGTTCATGTCTCATCCGATCATGACGATGGGAGTTCTGCCCGGGTTCGGTTGAACTGAAGCGAATGGCTATGAGCATAGTCGAGGGACTAAAGGAAAGCGTCCGGCTAAACCCGGAAAAGATAGCTTCAATCTGCGGCAGCACCCGACTTACTTTCAGTGAAGTTGACGAAAGAGTCAATCGCCTCTCGAGCGCGCTCGCCGGGTTGGGCGTAGGCCGGGGCGATCGCGTCGCTATCCTGTCGCTCAACTGTCATCAGTTTTATGAGTTCTACTACGGCTTGCCGCAACTGGGCGCTGTAGTCGTGCCGATCAACTTTCGCCTTCCTCCGCACGAAGTCAAATACATCATCGAACATTCGGGGTCGCGCGTCGTCGCCGTCGATCAAGCTCTGTTGCCGGTGATCGAAACAATACGAGCAAGTCTGGATTCAGTAGAGCATTTCATACTGATGGGCGATGAGCCTTGCGACGGCTACATCTCTTACGAGGAGTTGCTTGCTCGCGCTACAGCGGAGTTCGACGCACCTGAAGTGAACGACGAAGAATTGCTTGGATTGTTCTACACCTCGGGCACGACCGGCGAGCCGAAGGGAGTGATGCTCAGTCATCGGAACATGCTCGCGAATATCGCAAACTCGGAGGGCGTGTACGACTATCTGCCTTCGGACATCTACCTGCACGCGGCTCCGATGTTTCACCTTGCTGACGGGGCCGCGGTTTTCACCCACACCGCCCACGGGGCGACGCAGGCGTTCATCCCGCGTTTCGAATCAAAGCTCGTGCTCGAGACGATCTCGCGCGAGCGCGTGTCGCTGATCGTGCTGGTGCCGACGATGATCAACTTTCTGCTTCATCAACCGGACCTTGACTCGTACGACCTCTCCTCGCTTCGTCACGTGACCTACGGGGCGTCGCCGATCGCGCCCGATTTGCTTCGAAGAGCGATGAAGGTTTTCAATTGCAGTTTCGGACAGGGCTACGGATTAACCGAAGCTTCACCGCTGCTGACTGTGCTGACGGCGGACGATCACCTCGCCACCGACGCCCAGGGCGAGCGACGCCTGGCTTCGTGCGGCAAGCCCGTGCCCGGCGTTGATGTGCGAGTCGTGAAAGAGGACGGCTCGGACGCGAAGCCTGGCGAGGTTGGCGAGATCATCGCGCGCGGGCCGAACATAATGCTCGGCTACTGGAAGCGGCCTGACGCCACCGCAGAGGCGCTGCTCGGAGGCTGGCTTCACACCGGCGATCTTGCGACCGTCGATGAAGACGGATACATATACCTGGTCGATCGCAAGAAAGACATGATCGTGACTGGCGGCGAGAACGTTTACTCGACCGAAGTCGAAGCCGTGCTGTACGCGCATCCGGCGGTGAAGGAAGCCGCGGTGATCCCGGTTCCAGATGCGGACTGGGGCGAAGCGGTTCACGCCTGCGTTGTTTTGCGTGACGGCAAGCAGGCCACGGCCGACGAGTTGGTAGAGTTTTGTCGCGAACGCCTGGCGCATTACAAAGTGCCTCACTCGATTGAGTTCATCGAGGGGGAATTGCCGAAGGGCGGAACTGGAAAGATATTGAAGAAGCAACTGCGCGAGCGGTATTGGAAGGATCAGGCTCGACGCATTGGTTAGTTTGGCCGAAGGGAACTGAGAAGAAACGCAAGGCGAGACCTAATCGATCGGCTAGACAATGCTTGCCCAAAGGAAAGGAGCGTTGAGAAATGTCAACAATGGTCATCAAGAGTGTCAATGTCCTATCCGTCGCCAAATGGGTCTCATTACCGCTCGCGGTGATGGGTGTCTTTGCTGGCATTATCTATGACCTTTCTCTCATACATTCGGGCGAAACCAGTCGGTCTCTGGCCATCTTTTACCTCATCAGCCTACCCGTTGAGTATGCTTTCGTAGGGTTTATCGGTGCCGCTATCACTGGGTTGATTTACAATTCAGTAGCTAGAAGCCGGGGCGGTATCGTTCTGGAGTTCGAGGTGACAGCGGTTGACTCTGAACCACCTATCCTCGATAAGAACGGTGAGCGAAGTTTGCAGTAAACAGATTCTTGGAGAACTCATGAACCTGACACTCACACCAATCAGATTCAAGCAGCGCGCTGAAACTTACTTCCCAAACAAAGTCGGAATCGTCGACGGCGACGTGCGGATGACCTATCGCGAATACGGCGAGCGATGCAA
>JADGNW010000396.1 GCA_017883315.1 Blastocatellia bacterium
ATAATCGTGAGCGCTGACGGCAAGAGCGTCGAGACTGAATCGGAGAACACAACTCACCACATTGAGGTGCTTGATCCCCGCGCGCTGTCCTTTCGCCAAATCAATACGTCGAAGACCGGCGCGTACTCGATCACCAAGACCTACACTACCGATCCCGAGCGCAGCACGGTCTTGATCGAAATCCAACTCAACAGCCAGCGTCCGTGCTCGCTTTACGTCTACTACGATCCTTCGCTGAACAACAGCGGCATGCACGATTCGGCGTGGACCGAAGACGGAGCGATGCTGGCGTCGGATGCCGACAAAGCGAGCGCGCTCGTCTCGAGCGCCGGCTTTGACGAAATGACCAACGGCTTTCTGGGAACGAGCGATGGACTCCTGCAACTTCGCCGCGACGGTCGAATCGCCAATCAATACGCTCGAGCGGCGGACGGCAATGTGGTTCAGGTCGCGCGAGTGAAGTCCGGGGCGGCTTTCACGCTCGCGCTCGGATTCGGCAAAGAAGCAAGCGAGGCACTGAAAAACGCTCGCGCCTCGCTGAGCAAAGGTTTCGCTCGCGCGCGTGCCGAATACGAACAAGGCTGGCACGAGTATCTTGCATCACTGAGAAAAGTTGGCGCGAAATATCAGCGCCAGTTCGAAATCGCCGCGATGGTTTTGAAGGCTCACGAGGACAAGACCTATCGCGGCGCGATGATCGCTTCGCTCAGCATCCCGTGGGGCGGAGGCGCGAACGCCAACGAGCCGAACGTAGGCGGCTATCATCTGGTGTGGTCGCGGGATCTCTATCAAGTGGCGACCGCGTTCTACGCGCTCGGCGACAAAGCAGCGGCCGACCGCGCGCTCAACTACCTGTTCACCGTTCAGCAAAAACTGGATGGCAGCTTTCCGCAGAACTCGTGGCTCGACGGCCGCCCGTTCTGGGGCTCGCTTCAGATGGATGAGGTGGCCTTCCCGCTCATCCTCGCTTATCAACTCGGGCGAACTGACAATAAGACCTGGACAAAGCACGTGAAGCCCGCCGCCGATTTCATAGTCGAGCATGGACCCTACACCAACCAGGAACGTTGGGAAGAGAAGTCCGGCTACTCGCCGTCAACCATCGCCGCCGAGATCGCAGGCCTCGTGTGCGCAGCCGAGATCGCACGGCGCAACGACGACAAAGATTCATCAGAGAAATATCTCGCCAGAGCAGATGAGTGGGCGCGCAACATCGAGCGTTGGACCGCGACGACTACCGGTCCTTACGGTGATGGCCGCTACTATCTTCGATTGACTGAGAACAACGACCCAAACGATGGTGCTGAGATTGAGATCAACAACGGCGGGGGTACTTTTGATGAGCGCAAGATCGTCGACGCCGGTTTCCTCGAGCTGGTCCGGCTGGGAATCAAGCGGGCGGACGATCTGCTGATCGCGAAGTCGCTCGCGGTCATCGACCAGTTGATCAAGGTGAACACGCCGGCTGGTGAAACCTGGTATCGGTACAATCACGACGGCTACGGTGAGATGGACGACGGCCGCCCGTGGAATTTCGACGGCAAGTACACGGGCAAGGGACGGCTCTGGGTCTTGCTGACAGGCGAGCGAGGCGAATACGAACTCGCGCGCGGCGACAAAGAGAGCGCGCGCAAGCGTCTCGACACAATGATGGCGTTTGCAGGCGAAGGCTTGATGCTGCCCGAGCAAGTATGGGATCGCGCTGAAGTCCCACGAGCTGAGTTCCAATTTGGAAAGGGCACGGGCTCGGCAACTCCGCTGGCGTGGTCGATGGCTCAGTTCATCAGGCTAGCGGTGAACATCGAAGAAGGCCGCAATGTTGAAACGCCTGACATTGTAGCTAAGCGGTATGAGAAGTAGCGAAGACCCCCGTTCATCGGTGGTTCTCGCTCTCCAGAATTAACAACCTAGTAGTCTGTCAGCGTGATTGGATGATGATGAAGTCCGTCAGGCGCTTGACGGAGACGTCCAGACGTCTTACACTCGCTCGCGTGTCCAAACACCCTAAGCCTAAGGATAACAGCGGACGGCGCCGACCCGGCGAAGTGCGGGATGCAATCGTGAAGATACTGTCCGCGAAACCACACGGCGCTTCCGTCTCGGAGATTCAGCAAGCCGTGGGGGAGCTGATAGGAGACTCTGCTTCGTCGAGCATTCGATCCTATCTAAGGCTCAACTCCGATTCGCTTTTCCGCCGCGAGAATCGCGGCACGTACATCCTTCGAGAGGCTCCTGGTGAGGAGTTCACAGCCGCAACTCGGCATCGTGTTTCGTTTAAGACGTTTACCAGCGGCCGCTCTAAACTCGTCGAGGCAGACTGCTTTGAATGGCTGCGGCTACAGCCGGTGAATTCTATTCATGCGATTGTCACGGACCCCCCTTACGGGCTCGTCGAGTATGAACCCGAGCAACAGGAAAAGCTTCGACAAGGGAAAGGCGGAGTCTGGCGCATTCCGCCTGAGTTCGACGGATCGAAGCGTTCCCCGCTGCCCCGCTTCACAGTGTTATCGGCCGGTGATGTGGAGGAACTTGGACAGTTCTTCTTCCGATGGGGACGTGCATTGTATTCTGTGCTTGTACCCGGAGCCAACGTGGTGGTCGCCAGCAATCCGCTCCTTTCCTACGTTGTTTCCGGAGGGCTGGCCCGCGCTGGTCTTGAGCGACGAGGCGAAATAGTTCGTCTTGTTATGACGATGCGCGGCGGCGACAGACCAAAAGCCGCACATAACGAGTTTACCGGTGTGAGCGTAATGCCGCGTTCGATGTGGGAGCCCTGGGTTGTATTCCGAAAGCCCATAGAAGGCCGAGTCCAGGACAATTTACGAAAGTGGAAGACGGGCGGTTTTAGGCGACCTTCCAGCGAGCGTCCGTTCGGCGACGTCATACCCTCTTCTCCAACACATAAGTCCGAGCGCGCGCTGGCGCCTCATCCGAGCCTGAAACCGCAGGCATTCCTCCGCGCACTAATACGAGGCGTTCTGCCACTTGGCGAAGGAGTCATCTTAGATCCTTTTGCAGGTTCGGGATCAACATTGGCAGCGGCAGAGGCGGTGGGCTATGAGAGCATTGGCGTCGAGAAAGATCCGCACTATTTTGATCTCGCAGTTCGTGCGATTCCCAAGCTCGTCGCGTTCAAAAATGGGGGAAACTATTCGCTCAGTCTGTAGATCCAGTTTTGCCTGAGTTTCTCGATGCCGTGACGGTGTAGCGTAGCCGTTCGCGTTCCGAGTTCACTACGAGCGTTTCTGCGGAAGTCGTCCGTCGTAACGTTACCAAGATAAACTTCGCTGAATGACATCGGAACTCGCTCACGAGCGGGTTCTGTTTTGTTGTCCACCCTATAAACGAATACACACATCCACTGATTACGCGCACCGTGGGTATCGACAGCCCCGCCGCCTTTCCTGGTCGTCTTTATCTCGACACCTTCGGAGCCCGCTTTGACGCAGTTTTCGGGATAGATCCCGCGGACTATCAGGTCTGGATGCCCGTTATGGAAACCGTTTGTTGTAAGCGTTCTTGAATGCCGGGCCAAACTGGCCGTCATCATATCCGACAGAAGCCCCGACATGATCGCCGGCCGCAGCATGTCATCGAGACGCTCAAGGCCCCTTTCTACAAGACCGTTGTTAACGTCATAGAAGAAATCGTAGACATCCTGCATCGCCAGAGCGAAGTCGTCGAGGCGAAGTTGGAAAGGCAATACTGCCTCGCCGTTGAACCTGCTTCGGTCAACGTGTTTCCGGGTAACGTCCATGACTTGGAATTCCTCAACCAAAAAACACGGCGATGGTAGCAAACTAAAGAATTGTTGGAAAGGCTCACTCGCCGGGAATGTATTTGCCTGCCACGTCATTCTAAGGGTGAAAGCAGAGGAGTAGACGTTCAGACTTGGCCGCTGGTAGTCGGAGAATTCGGACTCAAAAAACTGTGAGGGCGAGCAGCGGGGCTTGAACCCGCGACCTCCTGATCCACAGTCAGGCGCTCTAACCAACTGAGCTATGCTCGCCGTGACGGTTTCAACTTTGAAGCAACCCTCAGACGTTTGTCAATTCCAATCGATTTGCTGATTGTTCGACCGTCTAAGTGAATAGCGGTTCACTTTGAAGCGCTGCGGTGATATAAGATTCGCGCACGCGGGCCGAGCAACTTCGAAGCAGACTGGGGATCGTGCCGCTCGATGTTGAAGGGCTCGAAGATATGATCGTCGGGAATCGAGAAGCTGATGGCCGAAGACGGAATGCTGCAGCGTTATCCGCGCGATGAAGCAAATCATCATTGAGTCTTTCTAGAGTATTCGAATCCCCGAGTGTGTATAATCTGCTGGAGGTTCAATTAATGTCGCTTCGAAAGCCACACCTTAAGGTAAGCATCGAGGAATACCTTGAGTCTGAGAAGGACGGGAAAGTCAGGCACGAATACGTCGATGGCGAAGTCTATGCCATGTCGGGCGCAAGCAAGCGCCACAACAGAGTTGCTACCAATCTAACCATCCAACTCTCGGCACAGCTTCGCGGAGGTCCGTGCGAAGTATTCATCTCAGACGTGAAGGTCTTCATTGAAGCGCTCAATTGCTTTTATTACCCCGATGTCGTCGTCGCTTGTGATCCTGAAGACAACGATGACTACTTCGTCAACCGTCCGGTGCTGGTTGTGGAAGTGGAATCGCCCAGCACCTCTCTAATAGACCGCCGCGAAAAGTTGATGGCCTATCGTAAGCTTGAAAGCCTGCGAGAATACTTGCGGCTCTCTCAAGGCGAAATCAGCGCCGTAGTGTTCCATCGAGACGACAAGGGGGAGTGGTGGTCTGAGCAACTCGGGCCCGGCGACGAGTTGCGCCTTGAGTCCGTTGGCTTGAACATCCCTCTTTCGAGTCTATATGAAGGCGTTCAGCTTGCGGAGACTTCATAAAACCGATTTGTTACGACTCATTCGCTTTCGTAGAACGTGCCGCCGCTGCCCTACACGCTAGCAACGCCGCATCTCGAGGAGACAAGGATCGCTAAATTGACAGCGCCTTAGAGTACTCGCTATCCTCTTTTCGTTCGCATACGTGCAAGCCCGCGTAGCTCAGTTGGATAGAGCGCTTGCCTCCGAAGCAAGAGGCCGCAGGTTCGAGTCCCGCCGCGGGTACTGATCTTCAAGGCCGCCTTCATCGGCGGCCTTTTTTTAGACTCCAGCCACGAGGCATTAGTCGCGGGTAGACACGCTTCACTTCGTCGCATATCCTCAGACGGGCGTTGAACGATGAGACCACTGGTTCATTTTCTTTTAGTGGCGGTCGTCGTGCTGGTGCTTGCATGCAGCCGGCCTCCATCCGGGCAAGGCGCTGGTGAAGTTGCATCGTCATCAGAAGGCAAGACTCAGTTTCGAGTCGAAACAGTTGTTGGCGGTCTCGAAGTGCCGTGGTCGATAGTTTTCACCCCGGACGGGCGGATGCTCATCGCTGAAAGACCGGGGAGAGTGCGTGTGTTTGAAAACGGGAAGCTGCTCGCTGAACCGCTTGCGACAATCTCCGATGTAGAGCCGTCAGGCGAGAGCGGGTTGATGGGTCTCACGTTGCATCCGCAGTTTGCGCAGAATCATTTGTTGTACATGGCGTATGCGTATCGCGGTGACGGCAAGCGCGTTCGCGTCGTGCGCTACCGCGAGACGGGCTCGGCGCTCACAGACCGCAGGGTAATCATCGAAGACATTCCCGCCGCGCAGTTTCACGCGGGATGCCGCTTGCGCTTCGGGCCCGACGGCAAACTCTACGTCACAACGGGCGACGCGACCGAGCGTGAGCTGGCGCAGCGGCTCGACTCGTTGGCGGGCAAGATTCTTCGTTTGAACGATGACGGCAGCGTGCCTTCGGATAATCCGTTTGTGAATCAAAAAAGCGCGCGGCCGGAGATATGGTCCTTCGGCAATCGCAATCCGCAAGGGATCGACTGGCAGCCGGGCACGAACACTATGTTTGAGACCGAGCACGGCCCGTCGGGATTCGACGGTCCCGGCGGTGGATGCGAGGTCAACGTAATCGAGAAGGGAAAGAACTACGGCTGGCCGGTGATTCATCACACACAGACTCGCGACGGCATGGAGTCTCCGCTGCTGGAGTACACCCCGGCGGTTGCTCCCGCGAGCGGGATGTTTTATCGCGGCGCGGCGTTCCCGGAGTTTCGAAACAATTTCTTTTTCGGGTGTCTTCGCGGCACGTGCATCATCCGCGTCGTGCTGGATGGAATAAGAGTAGTTAGCCAGGAGCGATTGCTTGAAGGTAGCTACGGTCGAATTCGCGACATCGCGGAAGGTCCGGACGGCGCGATCTATTTTTCTACGTCAAATCGCGACGGCCGCGGCTCACCCGCTGCGAACGACGACCGCATTCTCAAGCTAGTTCCGGTTAAGTAGCAACAGGCCTCAGTCTGTGTGTTATCGGTATTTCAGCAGCCTTGTTAGACGAAAGACGTTTGAGAGGACGCAATTGAAGATCGCTACTTGGAACGTGAACTCGGTTCTTGCGCGCTTGCCGCAGGTGATGAGATGGCTTGAAGCGGCGAGTCCCGACGTGTTGTGCATGCAAGAGACCAAGTGCGTCGACGAGAAGTTTCCGGCTGATGAGTTCGCGACACTCGGATATCTTTCTGAATCATTTGGGCAAGCTGCATACAACGGCGTGGCGATTCTTTCGCGAGTTAAGTGCGAGCAGGTGCGGCGAGGCTTCCCCGATGACGAACCGGGCGCGCAGTCTCGCTTGCTTGCGGCAACGGTTGGCGGAATTCGAATCGTCAACGTCTACATTCCGAATGGCCAGGCGGTCGGCGCCGAGAAGTATTACTTCAAGCTCGAATGGTTGAAGCGGCTGCGCGCGTTCTTCGACTCATGCTATCAGACGAGCGAACGTGTTCTGCTGTGTGGAGACTTTAACGTCGCGACTGAAGATCGCGACGTGCACGACCCGGAGTTATGGCGAGGACGAGTGCTGTTCAGCGAGCCCGAACGCGAGGCGCTCTCAAAGATCAAGAGCTGGGGATTGGTCGACGCGTTTCGATTGCACAACTCCGAAGACAAGCAGTACTCGTGGTGGGACTATCGCGCGGGAGGTTTTCGACGTAACCTTGGGCTGCGAATCGATCACG
Organism: Blastocatellia bacterium; assembly: GCA_017883315.1. GTDB lineage: Bacteria > Acidobacteriota > Blastocatellia > UBA7656 > UBA7656 > Onstottus_A. Next base: position 7,125 of record JADGNW010000396.1, read on the forward strand.
TATGGGTTTCCGAACCGCTGGTCAGAGAGTCCGCGTCGGTCGTGATAGACAAGGAGCCACGCCGCTGGGAGAAACCCTCGGACCACGCGCCGGTGGTCGCGGAGTTCACGCTGAGTTGAACCTACACTGAGCAGCATCTATGACCAAAGCAGCAATTACAAAGCATCTCGAAAAGCACCCTTTCATTCCGCATCCCGCGCTGAAGAACCCTCACGCGCAGACGATCGCCGGAACGATGATCCCGCGGCGGTTCAAGATTATCGACGGCCGGACCGAGTCGCGCTTCTTTGATACACATCCCGGCGTGCGAGTGCTTGCTCATTGCTCGTGGCAGGAAGAAAGGGTATCCAAGCCGACGGTCGTCATAGCACATGGAATGGAAGGATCTACTGAGTCTCGTTACATGCTTGGCACCGCAGAAAAGGCTCTGGGAGCCGGTTTCAATGCCGTCCGCGTGAACTATCGCACCTGTGGCGGCACCGAGCATCTTACGCCCACGCTTTATCACGCGGGGTTGACCGAAGACCTTCGGCAAATCGTCGACGAGCTTATCCGGCGCGACGGCTTGAGAGAGATTTATCTGATCGGGTTCTCGCTTGGCGGCAACATGGTCTTGAAACTGGCGGGTGAATATGGCTCAACAATTCCGTCCGCTGTACGCGGCGTCGTCGGCGTTTCGCCCTCGATCGATCTTGCGGCTTGCGCCGACGCGATCGAGATGCGCAAGAACGTCATCTACAAGAGACGCTTCGTGAAGAGCCTGAGAGACCGTATGCGGCGGAAGGCGAGATTGTTTCCCGGCCATTATGATGCTTCGCTGTTGCGAGGCATACGAACGATTCGCCAGTTCGATGATGCGTACGTAGCTCCGCACTGCGGCTTTCGCGATTCCGCGGACTACTACGAACGGGCGAGCGCGCTTCGTGTGATCGATCGCATAAGCATTCCGACGCTAATCATCCATGCGAAAGATGATCCAATAATTCCTTTCGCTCCGATCGAGCGATTCGAGGTAAAGGCGAATCCGAATGTGGCGGTGTTGGCTCCCGAGCAAGGCGGGCACGTCGGATTCATCTCGGGGAACGCGGAAGGTGAAGAGCGCTTTTGGTCCGAGATGAGGGCCGTCGAGTTTGTGAAGTTGATCGCGCGCGATTAGCCCGCGTAGAATCTGTATCGGGCGATTCACGGATTGCCGCATCCAGCTTCTCCTCTCTTATAAATACCC
>JADGNW010000397.1 GCA_017883315.1 Blastocatellia bacterium
CTCCATCAGTGACAGCGGGACACCCGTCTCGTCGTCGAGCAGCAGATAAACACCTTGAACCACGTCGAGGTTGCGCTCGGTATTCTTCTCAAACACTGAAACTATCTTGGTGCCCAAGGCGCTTTGCTCGGCGTCGTCGCCGTTTGAGCCGATGTAAGCTGGCATCTCGAGCAGCACGCCGTTATGGGCAGGGACATCCAGGTGCAAGCGCTCGGGCACATTCGCGTTGCCGCGCGCCAATGCAAGAAAGCCCTGCTCGACTGCGGCTATCACGTCGCGCATCGTCAAAACGGCGCGCAGGTCTGATTCGCTCAGGATCAACATTGAAGCTGTAGCGCAAGCTGCCAGCTTGCGGACGCGGCGTTGGTAAGCACGGCATTGGAAGTTAGCTGCGTGGCTGTGGTTCGATGTACTTCACAAAAATCAGCTCGTTGTGCTTTTCGTTATAGACAAGCTCGTCGATCACCTGCGACGCCAGCATTATTCCGAATCCACCCGGCCGCAAGCCCAGTTCCTGACGCACCTGCATGTGCCGGGTCGGCTGATCGGGAGGATTCGCGAAAGCGGCGTGCTCGATGTCCTCGATGTCGAAGCCCTCACCGGGATCTTTGATCGAATAGAGAATCGCTCGCTTCAGATGAATGTACTTGATCTCGACTCGCTTTGAAGGATCGCACTTGCCGCCGTGCTCGATTGCGTTATTCAGCAATTCGCGAAACACTGCGCCAACCGCGTCGCGAGTCTCTTTCGGAATGTGCTCGTGGAGATGACTGAGAAACCTCTGAATTGGCTCGACCGCGGCAAGGTCGCAAGGCACCCGAAGCTCAATCCAATCGCGCCGATCGGAGATCACTTCGATCTGGGAGTCGATATCTCTCTCCATCGCCATCCGAACTGTTTCAACAAGCTCATGGGCGTCAAAAGGTTTTGACAGAAATTCGCAGGCGCGATTTCGCAAGGCGCCGACGACCGCCTCGCTGATTTCGTGTCCGGTCATCACGATGGCCCGAAGATCGGGCCGCAGTTCTCGCGCTCGTTCGAGTAACTGGATCCCGGTCATCCCAGGCATGGTCACGTCCGTTAGCAAGAGGTCAACCGCCACCGTGCTGAGCAAATCGAGCGCCGCCGTTCCGTCAGCCGCATCGATGACGTGATAGCCCGCTTCTTCGAGAACTGTATGATAGATCTCGCGGCTGGGTTGATTGTCTTCGGCTAACAGGACTGTCGTTGCCATATGATCTGTACTACTTTTGCAATCGTCGCCGCCCGGCGTGGCCTTTCATCCAGCGGTCGTATCGCATTCGCAGCGTCTTAACCGGATTGTCGTTCTCATCCGGTTTGATATCCTGGTCCGTAACTTGAATCTCGAGGGAATAGTTGCCGTCGTTAAGTCCCTCGCCCATCTTATCACTCTTGTCGGCCACGACAATATAGGCGACGTGAGCCGTCTTGTTATCGCAAGGAGCGGGTGGGTCGGGCGGCGTGTTGCAGTTGCATCGCCGGTCGCCGCCGCGCGAGTCCGCCGCTTCCATCGCGGCCATCACACGATCTGAGAGACTTCCCCTTGCCAGCTTGAAAGCCTTCACCGCCTCTTCGATCACATCGTCGCCGGCGAGAATGTTTCCCTGTATTGAAAAGTACACGTCTGTTCCTTCGACTCGTCCTTGCCGGTCGAGCGACTGCTTGCCGTTGCTCGCTCCTGAATAACCAGCGAAGCGCCCTTTCAGATCAACGATGCCGTACTGACGCGATGCGTGATTCTGATCTTCGGACTTGAGCATATCTATGATACGAGCCGGATCGGTGCCCTTGTTCAGTTCTGCCGCGATGAGGTTTTGCAGCTTCCGAGCGCGATCCACATTGGCTTGCGCCGCGGCTATTCCTACGCCGGGAATGATGATGGCTTGAATGTCTTTCAGTCCCTTGGCAGGGAAGCCGGCGAAGGCTTGTTGAGGAACGCACGTAGCCGAGGCGATGACGATCTGTCCCGTCTTTCGGTCGACGGCGATCACTGACCATGTAGCCAGTACGTTTGTTTGAAAAGTTACAACAAGAGCGACGGCCAGAAGTATCTTTCGCATGGGCTTTTCAGGGACGCGTCGTTTTCGTGTGTGAGTCTATCGGGCCGGGAACATAGCACGAACGCGATGTCGGTTTCAACCGGGGGATAGTCCGTAGTCCGTGGTCAGTAGTCCGTAGCTCGCTTCGAATGAAATGCAAAGGACTACGGACGACGGACTAGGGACGACGGACTACCTCAGCTTGAATTCGCCAACCGCAGTGCTTAATATTCGCTGACTACATCGATGCAATCCAAGGTCACTTCGGAAATGAACGATACTGCGCCGATCAGAGCCGGCGAGGAACTTAATCTGGAAGCGCTCGAGCGCTATCTTCGATTGCATCTCGCTGAGCTGCTCCCGGGCGCGCCGCTCGATCAGGCCCAAATAGAAGTCGAGCAGTTTCCCGGCGGCCATTCGAATCTCACCTATCTTGTCCGGCTGGGCGGCCACGAATTCGTTTTGCGGCGGCCGCCATTTGGGCCGGTGGCGCCTACGGCCCACGACATGCCTCGCGAGTATCGGCTGCTTGCGGCGGTGCATCCGCTGTTCAAGCTTGCTCCCCGACCCTACTTACTCTGTGAAGATCAGTCGATCATCGGCGTGCCGTTTTACTTGATGGAACGAAGACGTGGCCTCGTCATTCGCCGCGACATTCCGGACGAAATCGGCGACGATCTGGAGCTGCGACGCCGAGTCAGCAACGCGATGGTCGACACTCTTGCCGCGTTGCATGCAGTCGATATTTATTCGTCGGGCCTGGTCAACATCGGCAAGCCGGTTGGCTTTGTCACCCGCCAGCTAAAAGGCTGGACCGAGCGATGGCACCGCTCAAAGACGAGCGAGTTACCTGAGATTGATCGAGTCATTCAGTGGCTCGCCGAGCGAATTCCGGCGGAGCCTGATCCCGATGCCGGGCGCCCCGCGACTCTTGTGCATAACGACTTCAAGCTCGACAACACAATGCTTGATCCGAACGATCCGGCTCGCGTGGTCGCCGTGCTCGATTGGGAAATGTGCACGGTCGGCGATCCGTTGATAGATGTCGGGATCTTTCTCTGCTACTGGGCGATGAAGGAAGACCCCGAGGCACGTCGCGAATCCATAAGCCCGGTTACAACTGAGCCGGGCTGGATCAGCAGGCAAGAGGTTGTCGACCGCTATGCTGAAAAGACCGGGCGTGATCTTTCTGGCATCGCGTTCTACGAAACGTTTGCGCTCTTCAAGACCGCAGTCGTGCTTCAGCAGATTTATTTTCGCTATGTGAAGGGGCAGACGCAGGACGAGCGATTCAAGACCTTCGATCGCCGTGTGAATGGCCTGGCTCAAGCGGCGTGGGATCTTGCTCAGAAGTCGGGGATTTAGGCCAGAAGTCAACGGTCAGCGGTCAGAAGTCATAGTCAGCGAGCGTTTAGAGTACCGACTTTAGTCGGGCAGTTTATCTCGTCAAATGGGGTACTGGGGCGAGGCAGAGAACTACCCGACTAAAGTCGGTACTCTAAACACCCGCTGACTCTGATCTCGACCTCTCAGGAATTCAATGAGCTACGTTTATCTCATTCGACATGCGCAAGCTGGTTCGCGCGACAACTACGACATGCTGTCGGAGCTTGGACAAGAGCAGGCGCGCTTGTTGGGTGAGCACTTCGTCGCGCAAGGGGTCGAGCTCGTAGCAGTCTACTCAGGCGTAATGCGACGCCAGCGAGAGACTGCTGAGATCGCGTGCGAAGTGCTCTCGCGTGCCGGGCTACAGGCGCCCGATGTGATAACCGACGAACGCTGGAACGAGTTCAGCCTTATCTCAGTCTATCGAGCCATCGCTAAGCGGATGATGAAAGACGACGCCGAGTTTGCTCGCGACATTCGAGAGATGCAGGAGGCTATAGCTCGCGACCCGCACACGACTGGAGGCGCAGTCGGCCGATGCGATCAAGCCGTGATACGAGCGTGGATGGAAAACCGTTATGCCGATTACGACGGGGAAGCTTGGGCGTCATTTCGAGCGAGGATTCAAGCGTGCGCGGCGGATCTCTCGAACCACGATAACGAGAAAGCGATCGCGATCTTCACATCGGCGACTCCAATCGCGATCATTGCGGGCGCGTCGCTCGGGCTTACGGACGAGAAGCTGCGAAGCCTCCTGGGTGTGATCTACAACACGAGTGTATCAATGATGAGAGCGCGAAGTGGGGAACTGAGACTCTTCACTTTCAACGCGACGCCTCACCTCAGCGGGTCGATACGCACGTTCCGGTAAAAGAAAGAAGGAGAAACCAGACATGATTAAGAACAACCTATCAAGACGCAGCTTCTTCACGAGCGTCGCCCTCTAGAGCCCCGGGCGGAATAACCGAGTAGAGTTCCGTCCATTCGAGAGATGCTGCCCAATCAAAGGGCCACAAGGTTATTCAGTCAAATCAGGGCGTCAGATCAAATTCCTTAACTCGCTCTGCGATCCGATTTCTCACCCGGATGATACACCCTCTTGCTGTTAGCCTTGATCTCCGGCAGCGTGAACCACGCGGGTTTGAACTGCTTCTTTGAATAAAGCTGAGCCTGATCGAAGTTGTAAGGCGAATTCGTATCGGCGCTCTC
>JADGNW010000398.1 GCA_017883315.1 Blastocatellia bacterium
ATCGATCGAAATCGATTTGACGTTCCCGAATACGTTGTCGAGAAGCAGATTGACTCGAGAATGAACACTCTCTTCAGGCAGATGTCCGGGCGTGGAATGGACCCGCGTCAACTGAAAATCGATTGGGAAAGTATTCGCGAAGGCCAGAGAGAGAGAGCCGAGCGCGAAGTGCGAGGGTCGTTTATCCTGGATCACATTGCCGAAAACGAGAAGATCGAGGTGAGCGAGGAAGAGTTGAATGGCGAGATAAAACAGTACGCGGAGAGCGTCGGTCAATCGCAAGACGTTTTGAGGGCACGCTTGACAAAGGAAGGGTCGCTGGATAGTATCGCGGAGCAGGTCAGACACCGCAAAGCCCTTGATCTCGTAATAGCTTCCGCCGAAATTCGAACCGAGGAAAAGGAAGGTCTAAGCGCGGATGAAGCGACGGCCGAGCGTGAGCAAGCGGGCGGACAAGAGTGAAGGATAGGCTCTCTTAAGGAACGACCTTCAGACATCATCTCGACGCAGAGATGGAAACCAAGTTCAAGCGGGTTCCCCAGGCCTCGCAAAAAAGAAACTTCCGGCAATGAGCAGATCAACGTATAATAACGATGTGACTATGAGTAGTAGGGCTAACGATCCGCAGATGGCTCTCGTACCGATGGTCGTCGAGCAAACTGCGCGCGGCGAGCGCGCTTTCGATATCTACTCCCGGCTGTTAAAAGACAACATCATCTTCATAGGCACTCCCATCGACGACACCATCGCGAATCTTGTTGTAGCGCAGCTTCTCTTTCTCGAAGCTGAGGACCCGGATCGCGACATTTCGCTCTACATTAACAGCCCGGGCGGATCGATCACGGCGGGCATGGCTATTTACGACACGATGCAATTCATTCGTCCTGACGTGACTACGATCTGCGTCGGGCAGTGTGCTTCGATGGGAGCGCTGCTGCTTACGGCCGGCGCGCATGGGAAGCGATTCGCGCTTCCGAATTCACGCATTCTCATTCATCAGCCCTCGATAGGCGGAATATCGGGTCAAGCCACGGACATCAGAATCCATGCTGAAGAGATTATGCGGATGCGCCAGTTGACGAGCCAGATACTGGCTAAGCACAGCGGACAATCCATGGAGATTATCGAGCGCGACGTGGAACGCGATCGCATTATGAGCGCGGAACAGGCGAAGGAATACGGTCTAATTGATCAGGTGATAACGCACCGCGAATGAAAGGCAAAAGTAAAAGGGGAAAAGGCAAAGAACGGGAACCGCACTTTTACCTTTTTCCTTTTGCCTTCGAAGAGCCTCCAGAGAACATGCAATAGATTTGGCGAGATTGGAGATCGGATGAGACGAGGCGACGACACACTGCGTTGTTCGTTTTGCGGTAAGTCGCAGAACGAAGTCAAGAAGCTGATAGCCGGCCCTACCGTTTATATCTGCAACGAGTGCATCGACATTTGCAACGAGATCATCTCGGATGATCAACAGCAGGAAACGGCTGCCCGGCGTCCGCCTCTTCCAAAACCGGTAGAGATCAAAGAGTTTCTGGACGACTACGTCATCGGACAAGAAGAAACAAAGAAGCGGCTGGCCGTCGCAGTGTATCAGCACTACAAGCGCGTCGATATGCTCAAGCGCCGCGCAACTGAAGTCGAGATCCAGAAATCAAATATACTTCTGATCGGTCCTACGGGAACCGGCAAGACGCTGCTCGCGCAAACGCTGGCCCGGATGCTCAATGTGCCGTTCACGATCGTGGACGCGACGACGCTCACCGAAGCAGGCTACGTCGGCGAAGACGTCGAGAACATCATCTTAAAACTGCTTCAAGCGTCGAATGGCGATATAGAACGCGCGCAGAACGGAATCATTTACATCGACGAGATCGACAAGATTTGCCGCAAGGACGAGAACCCTTCGATCACGCGCGATGTCTCAGGTGAAGGCGTGCAGCAGGCTCTGCTCAAGATTCTCGAAGGCACCGTTGCCAACGTTCCACCTCAAGGCGGGCGCAAGCATCCGCATCAAGAGTTCTTCCCGGTCGACACGACTAACATCCTGTTCATTTGCGGAGGCGCGTTTGTCGGACTCGAAAAAGTCATCGAGAAACGCATCGGGAAGAAAGCTCTCGGATTCAATGCAAACGTCAGGAGCGCGCGCAAGCAAAGACTGAGCGAGACCCTCTCACAGGTCGAGCCCGAGGATCTGATCAAGTTTGGATTGATACCTGAGTTTGTCGGCCGGCTTCCTGTTTGCGGCACGCTTCACGAGTTGGACGAAAATGCGATGGTCGAGATACTGACGGCTCCAAAGAACGCGCTGGTCAAGCAATATCAGAAGCTTTTCGAGTACGAGAGCGTCAAGCTGCGATTCACTGACGACGCTCTGGTTGTCGTTGCTCGCCTCGCGTGCGAGCGCAAGGTTGGAGCTCGTGGATTGAGGATGATCCTCGAAGAGTTGATGCTCGATGTAATGTACATGCTTCCGTCGAACAAAAAGGTCAAGGAGTTTGTGGTGACCGGCGAGATGGTCGAGAGCCGGCGCGCAACGTTGCCTGTTTTAGAGAAGGCAGGCTAATAGAAGTTAATAAGTAATCATGAACGAATTCAGCGACAGCACTCCTACAGACGTGGTCAGATGTCCGATGGTCCCGATTCGGGACGTGGTCGTCTTCCCCTACACGATGGTCGCCTTTGTAATCGGCCGCCCCGCAAGCGTCCGCGCTTTGGAAGCCGCCCTGCGCGGCGACAAAACCATATTTCTGGCGACTCAGCACGACGCAACGATTGACGAACCGAACGTGGATCAGGTTTATCTGGTCGGCACCATCGCGCGCATAACCCACAACCTGCGGCTCCCCGATGGCAACATCAAGGTGATGGTCGAGGGGATTGAACGGGCGCGCTCGGTGCGGATAGAGGACGACGGCGACTACTGGCTTGCCACGCTGAGGAAAGCACCGCAGACCGCTGAGCCGCGTTCGCGATTGAATTCGCTGATAGGCCGAGTCGGTTCGCTCGTCGATCAGTATGTGCGTCAATCGACTGAACTGAGCAATCCTGAGACTCTCACATCTGCGCTCCGAAACGACGACGCTGCGAGGCTCTGCGACACGATAGCTTCGAACCTCAAGATTTCAGTCGAGGACAAACAGGGGCTGCTCGAAATCTTTTCACTATCTGACCGCCTGGCAAGACTGGTCGAGGTGCTGGAAGTCGAGCTTGAAAAGATACAGGTCGATCGCGCAATCCACGGCCGCGTTAAACGCCAGATGGAACGCGCGCAAAAAGAGTACTACCTCAACGAGAAGATCAAAGCGATTCACAAAGAGCTTGGCCGCAAGGACGAGAAGGCAGAGCTTGAGGAACTCAAGCAGAAGATCGAAGCCGCCGGCATGTCTAAGGACGCTTACGAAAAAGCGATGACCGAGCTGCGCCGGCTCGAACAGATGCCGCCGATGTCCGCCGAGAGCACCGTCTCGCGCAACTATCTGGATTGGCTGCTCGCGGTTCCGTGGACCGAAAAATCCGAAGAGGTGCGCGACATCAAAGCTGCGCACGAAGTCCTGGAGACCGATCACTACGGTCTCGACAAAGTCAAAGAACGCATTCTCGAGTTTCTAGCCGTTCGCCAACTGGTCGAGCGGCCTAAGGGTTCAATCCTCTGTTTCGTCGGCCCGCCGGGCGTCGGTAAGACCAGCCTCGGCCGTTCGATCGCTAAGGCCACCGGCCGCAAGTTCGTAAGACTGAGTCTGGGCGGTGTGCGCGATGAAGCCGAGGTACGCGGCCATCGACGCACCTACATCGGCGCATTGCCGGGCCAGATCATTCAAATGATGAAGAAGGCGGGAACGGTCAATCCGCTCATCATGCTTGATGAAGTCGACAAGCTTGGGATGGACTTTCGGGGCGATCCGTCCGCCGCTTTGCTCGAAGTGCTTGACCCTGAACAGAACTTTGCGTTCCACGATCACTATCTCGACGTCGAATATGACTTGTCGAATGTGATGTTCATAGCGACCGCAAATGTGCTCCATACTATTCCACCGGCGCTTCAAGACAGGCTGGAGATCATACGGCTGCCGGGTTACACCGAGCGTGAGAAGCTCGAGATTGCCAAGCGGCATCTTTTGCCGAAGCAGTTTGAAGCAAACGGACTCAAACCCGAACAGATTGACTTCGTCGAAGACGGGCTGCGCACGATCACGCAGTACTACACTCGCGAGGCCGGAGTCCGCAGCCTCGAGCGCGAGATCGCCTCAGTGCTTAGAAAGCTTGCGCGGCGAATGCTCACCTCCGACGATCCTCTGAACTATCACGGAGTGGTCGAAGCCGAGATGGTCAAGGAACTGCTCGGCCCGATTCGTTTTCGTCCGCAGACGCTTGAAGAACACAGCGAGATTGGCCTTTCGACCGGGCTTGCCTGGACCGAGGTGGGCGGCGAAGTGCTGCACATCGAAGCGACGTTGATGCCCGGCCGCGGCAACATTACGCTGACTGGAAAACTCGGAGAAGTGATGCAAGAGTCTGCGCGAGCGGCACTCTCGTGCGTGAGAGCGCGCGCGAAGCGCCTTGGCATTTCGCCGGACTTCCACAAGAAGTGCGACTTGCACTTGCACGTTCCTGAAGGCGCGATTCCAAAGGACGGACCGTCCGCGGGAATCGCCATCGCCACTGCAATAGTATCGGTGCTTACCGAAGCTGCAGTCCGCCGCGATGTAGCGATGACGGGCGAGATCACCCTGCGAGGCAAAGTGCTTCCGGTCGGCGGAATCAAAGAGAAGCTTCTTGCAGCGCACCGAGCGGGCATAAAAACAGTGATACTGCCGAAGGACAATGCCAAGGACCTGGTCGAACTGCCCGACGACGTCAAGCAAGCGCTGACTATCGAAATCGTAGATAGCGTCGACCAGGTATGGCGCCTGGCTCTTGAAGAGCCGCTGCCAAAAGCGGATGTCCCAACGACCGACGTGCCAATCTGGGGGCAGCAACCCGCGGGCGATGCGCCGACGGCGAATCAGGCGATTGAATAGGTCCTATCAGGTCGCATAGGTCCTATGAAAGTCTCCAGCGCAACCTTCGTAAAGAGTGCGACCAGCCCCGAGCATTACCCGCGTGACGGCCGGCCTGAAATCGCCTTCATGGGAAGGTCCAACGTCGGCAAGTCCAGTTTGATAAACAGTCTGTTAGGCGTCCGAGGGCTGGCGCGCACGAGTTCGACACCGGGACGCACGCAGCTTATCAACTTCTTCTTGATAAACGACGCGTTTCATTTCGTAGACTTGCCCGGCTACGGTTACGCTCGGGTCCCTCGCGACGTGAAGAAGC
>JADGNW010000068.1 GCA_017883315.1 Blastocatellia bacterium
CACCTGCACTGCAACGGATGTCGCGGGAAACAGGTCGAGTTGCTCCTTTACCGTGAGCGTAGGTGGTCCGCAAGCGAGGGTGGTCATCCCAAACAATCGGGCCGCAGTAGAGTTTGGCAATCCGACGCCAGTCGATCCGGCACGAAAGCCGCCAAAGCTGAAAAAGAATCCGTGCGGGTTATTCACCGTCCAAAACATCGGATTCGCTCCGCTGATGCTGACGCTTGATTCGATTATGCGAACCGGAAATGATGTCGACTCCAGGAAGATTGCCGATGCGAACGATACGAGATTCTTCAGCTTGAGCCTTCTCGCTTCCGATGGATCGTCGACCGCCATAGACCTCGGCGGAGTCGTGACGATCCAACCAGGCGGAGCGCAATCGTTCTGTCTGCGTTTCAGCGCGCTGATTCCCGCGCTCGCCGGCAAGACAACCGGAATCGCTGCAGCCGACGACCTGCCCGATACGGTTACCTCGACACTGAGTTTCAGGCAGAATGCCGGATCTCCGGTGACGGTTTCAGTGTTATCTCATGTAGCGACGGCCGTCATGTTCATCAATCCGACGAACCCGCGCCAACCTCCCAGTATCGGTTTCACACGCAGCGGGAATGACCTCACGGTTTCTTACGCCCTTTATGATTCGAACCTGGATGTAAGCCGGGCGAAATACGAGTTCCTCGGTGGCAGCGGTCAGGTTGTCGGTTCGGCCTTTGAGATAGACCTAACCGAACAGTTGCGAGCGCTGGGTTTGGTGCGAGGCCAAAGCTTCGCCGTCGAGCAGCGATTCACCGGCGCCAGTGACCACCCCGAAATTGTAGGCGTGCGCGTGACGGTGTTCGACGGAGAAACGAGCGTGACGAACTCGGCATCTGCTGCGTCAGTGACGACCGCGAGCATACGATTGCTCAACCGAACCGGAGACGCTAAATTGTATCTACCGGTGGTGAGGCTCATCGCTCCGCTTCCGTAACGGCTCGGCGAATCGATTCTACGCAAGCAATCGGGCTCACACGTTGGAGGTGATGAATGAAGATCAAGTCGCATGTAACCGGATTGATTTTGACGGCAATTGTCGCGAGTTTGACGCCCGCTCCGGTGCGAGCAAGCGGCAGCGGCTCGGACGGAGAAAAGCCCATCCGGCTTTATGCGTCGGCGCGCTTCGGTCCGATTGGCTTGATTAAACTGAATTCGCTTATCGTTCGCGACGTTTCGGTCGACGGGCGCATCTCACAAGGTGAAACGTCCATCTGGGGCGGAGAGCTGATCAGAGTCACTGACGATCGAAGAGTGCGAGTCGCATTCAGCTCGCTCGGTGAGGTCACGCTCGCCCGAGGCGCAACGGCGAGGTTTGCCACTTCACGCGGAACATATAACGACGCCAGTCACGATGTGCTTGTTGCCTCGCTTGAACAAGGGAGTCTCGATGTCAAACTGAACCGGGACGCAGGCGCTTACATTGAAGCCGCCGGCTCAACCTTCATTGCCGAGCCGGGCGCCAGCTTTGCCGTCAGCGTTCAAGAAGACCACGCATTGCTCAGCACTCTAGCAGGCGTGGTCAGTGTTCAGGACCAACCTGTTCCCCAGGACGTGAAGATTCGGATAGTCGACGAGCTCGGGCGTCCGGTGGCCTCGGGTTCCCAGCTCAGCGTCCGCGCGCGAAGCACCCGCCAGGTTCAAGTACAGGTGACCGATAAGAACGACAATCCGCTTCCCGACCTGCCGGTTCTCTTCTCGCTCGGAAACCCGTGCCTGGGCTCGCTTGGCTTGGGAGTGGCTGCTGCAGCCAGTTTCAGGCAGAAGACCGACAAGCGCGGCATCGCTGCAGTTCCATTCGTCGCTGGCGCGGCGAAGTGCGCAGCATCGATCCTTGTAAAAGTGGAAGGCACCAATGCATCCGTCAGCATTCAGACGAGCGTAGTCCAAAGCAAGGGATTTTTGAACACACAGAACACGTTGATTATTGTGGGGGCTGCGGCGGTGGCGGGGATCGTCATAGGATTTGTGGTCGCGAATTCAGGAAGCAGCCAACCAATCAGGGCGGTGCCGCCACCAACGATCAAACCGTGATGATTTTGCGCCAAACTTATTGTTAGCCCGATACCGGCGTTGAAGCTGAAGCACGCTTCGCCGCAGCAGCTATTGAGGCAACAATGGAGAAGCAGTATGTCGAGATTTTCAATTCTGCGTTACGCGATAGTCGCTTCACTCGTGTCAACCTTGCTCGTGCCGTTCGCTCATAGAACAAGCGCGGCTCAAACACAAGAGCGCGGGCTCAAGATAAAAGTCGGCGCTACGAGTGCCGATATCTCTTCCGGTCACGGTCCCGAGGTCGGACTATGGGCTGTCTTGATAGGCGTCTCGCGATATCAATACGGCGACCAGGACCTCGATGGCAATCGAATCTCGAATCTGAAGCACGCGGCCGAGGACTGCGAAGCGATGCGCGATTTCTTGATGAGCCCCGAAGGCGGTGGCTTTCAAGAAGACCACATCACAAACCTGCAAGATGAATACGCTACGAAGGCAAGCGTCCAGGCCGCTCTCGCAAACCTCAAGAGGGCAAAGCCCAACGACTTCTTCGTCATCTACATCGCGGCACACGGGGCAGTCCTTCCATACACCGATCCGCAGACTAACACCACGCGTGATATCCCTTACTTCTTGCTTTACGACACCGACCTGCGCGATCCGGAAAAGACCGCCTTGAGAATGGAAGCTTTTCGACAGACGGTTGACGGCGTCGAGGCTAAGAAAGGCATCGTGCTATCGGATACCTGCTACAGCGGCGGCGTGCAATTGATAGGGCGAGGCGTCGACGACTCGGCCGTCGCGAACCAGAGATATCTCGACCTGATGAACAAAGTCCCCCAAGGTGTCGGATTCATCTCGGCGGCGCGGCAGACTGAACGCTCCTACGAAAAGGACGACTTCAATCACGGCGTCTTTACCTATTGCCTCGTCGATGGCCTGAGCGGCGCTGCCGACGCCAACCAGGACGGCAAGGTTACGTTCGATGAGATTGTCGGGTACCTCGATGAAAGGGTGCCCCAGATGACAAACAACAAACAACACCCTTTTGCTAACACCACTGCAGTGGAGGCGAACTACCTCGCGCTCTCCGTGGTGACCTATGCGAACCTCGCTTCGAGAGGGCCGGTGGGTGGATTCGGGTTGTTGAAGATTCGAGTGCCTGACATCGACGGCGTCGACGTGGCGATTGACGACAAGCCCGCGGCGACTCTTCAGAAGGGCGTGGTGCGCACCTTCAGAGTGCCCGCAGGAGACCACCGTCTGCAGTTTGCTCGCGCTAACACGAAACGGGAGTGGCCCACAAAGGTTGAGGCCGGTAAGACCTATCCGTTCACGATCAACTTCGCCTTCAGCGAAAGCGGAAGCGCGGACGACAGCCTGACCGATCCCGGCGAACAGGTGAACGTCTATCTGCCGCCGGATATCAAAGCTCCGAAAGCGGCGGAAGACCTCTTCCTTCAGGGTGTCGACCTCTTCAACAAACAGGACTATCGGAAGGCAATCGAAAAGCTCAATCAGGCTAACGACAAATTCGATTCGAAATCAAAAGCTGATGGCGGCGACTATGCAGAAGCGCTCGTGTATCGCGGGCGAGCGGAGCAGTCGCTCAGCATGGACAAAGAAGCGGTGAAGACTTTTCAAAGAGCACTGCAGCTTAAGCCGAGTGACTTTGAGACGAAGACGCTTTTAGCCGAGGCGCGATTCAACGCGATCGCGAATCTGGATCAAGTCGAAAAGGATTTGAGGGACGTGATCGCGGCGCATCCTGATTTTGCATTCGCGCGTGTGGTGCTCGCGGACCTGCTGCATTATCTTGGCAAGCCCAGCCAGGCCGAGTGGGAGCTCAGACTTGCGATCAACGACGACCCGAACTATCCGGCGGCGTATCTCGCTTTGGCTGATGCGCTGACTTATCAGCCTTCACAGGACAAGCAGAAAGAAGCGATCAAGATGGCTGAAAAGGCGCTCGATCTTTTCAAGAAAGTAAGCGAGAAGAAGGTGAAGTTCTCGACCGGGCTCAAGCACCTTTCGATCTCGCACGTGATATTCGGACACGCGAATTACTCTAACAACAACGTGATGGCCGAAGCTCACCATATGGTTGCGAAGACGCGAACGCGGCTTGTGCAGTTCAATTCTCGAAAACTCTCTTCGCAAGAGAAGGCTGGTTATTTGGATTCCGCGCGCACGGAGTTGAACGAAGCGCTGAGCCTGGCGCAGAAGCTTACTGACAAGCGAAGGCTGGCACTTGTGCTAGAGACCAGCGCTATGAATCACTTCTTGAAAGCTGAGCTTCCCGCCGCAATCGAAGATGGGAAACAGGCTCTCAAAGTGGCGGCGCAGTTCCCTGATATGAAGGATCTGCCGGACGTTCACCTGACGTTGTACGGGGCTTACAAAAGCTCCCAGGACTACGCGAAGGCGGCGGACAACTTGCAGAAGTACATCGAGGTTGGCGGCTTGAGCCCGGACGACGCAGCTAACAGAAAGCAAGAAGTGACCGCTCTATTGAACAAGGCCCGCGCTAACGGACAGATTAAGTGATGGCCTTTTGTGTCTGGTTATTTCTTGTGGTAGATTCACGTTAACGAAGCTGTTCGATAGTATCTGGAATAATCAAATTGGGAGACGCGATGGCAGAAGCTGCAGAGATGATCGGAACGTTTGTGAAGATGGAGCCGATGTCGCATGGGCGGCCCGACCTAAGAAAGAAGAAGCCTAAAATCCTTGCCGTCATAATGGACAACTGCACCGGGTGCGCCGGCTCGCCGGCTTGCGTAGAGTATTGCCCAGTCGACGCGTGCATGTTCTGGGTGCCTGATGAAGATTATTTTCCTAGCGGGCGCATCGAAGTCGATCCCAATCTCTGCATCGGCTGCAAGCTCTGCACTAGCAAGGGTCCCGATGGGACTTTCCTTGAAGGCTGTCCGTGGGACGCTATCGAGATGATGGACGTTGCGGAATGGGAATCGCGTACCGGGTTTGCTCTAAATCCATAGCGTCGCTATTCAGCAGCCTCGGAGAACAACATCGTGATTGTATGGAGGGGAGCCGGCGTCGTTGGTCCCGGCCTCACTTTTGTCATCCTCGTTCTGACGTCACTCGCCGTTAGTTTAATCTGACTAGATCAACTCGTCTTTCCGGCTCTGTCCGGAATTGCATCAATTGTTGATTTCGCCTGCTCACTGTCAACTGCTCACTGATCCGCTACGGTGCGGCTTCAGCTAGTAGATCATCATCTTCATGCAGAACACAGAACCCCCGCTTTTTAAGAACTCATCTGTATCTACCTCGATGACATGGAAGCCATGCGCACGAAGATGGGCGACCGTCTCGCATGCGCCGCGTTGAATGATGACTGTCCTGCCGTCAAGCGCGTGAGCGTTGCAGGCGAGCCAGCGCGTCGACTCACCTTCGCTTACTTCAATGAGGTGGTGGAACATGTGCGCGAGGAGCGCGCGTCCCTCGGCGTCGAAAGCGCCGGGGAAGTAGAGCGCCGCGTCACTTGTGAGAACGCAGAAGCATGTGTCGAGATGGTAGAAGTTGGGATGCGGGAGGGCCAGCGTGATGACCGGCACACAGAGGATCCTGGAAACCTCTTCATAAGCCCGCAACGTGGTCCGCGGCCCGTGACCACCCCACAGAAGTTGCTTGCCGGGATGCCAGATGGCATCGCCCTGTCCTTCGAAGTAACCGGCTTCCGACGTCAACTCAAAGACCTTGTACCCGCGACGCTCGAACCACTCGCGATAGATCGGTACCTCCCGTCGCCGTGACGGATGGCGCATTCGACTCAAAAGCACGTAAGGTTGCCCGTCCGCGCCGAGTCCCGGCAGAACTTGATTTGCGGCAAAGACCATGTCTTCCAGTCCCTCCGCGCCTCGGATGGTTAAGACCTCGTGGCCAGCGGCTTCGTATGTGCGCCGCAGCGCCTCCCACTCCGTGACCGCACGCTCCTTGTCGACGCGCCCTACGTTCCCCTCCATGAAAGGATTCTTCACGTCAACCACGTCAAAATGCTCGGGCGTACACATCAGCACTCGACGTGGCTCTCGGCAATTGGATAGTGCGGCCAAATCAAAGCCTTCGAGTTCAGCGACAGTATGTATGAGTTGGGCTTTCATTATTGTTTCTCCAGAAAAGCGGACAAGACTTGTTCCAGCCTTGGCTCGCCCTTCTCTGTCAGCTCGTAGCCGACTCGGAGTGTTGCCTTCTTGATGTCAACTACGCGCCGGAGATCGATCGGCGTCGCGACCAGAACGAGGTCGCACGGTGTTGCCTCGATCGTGGCAGCGAGGTCTTTCACCTGCTGATCGCCGTAGCCCATGGCAGGTAGTAGAGAGCCCGTGTTCGGATAGGCGCGGAAAGTCGCGGCGATCTCGCCGACGACGTATGGTCGTGGGTCAACTATCTCCGCTGCACCGTGCGCGCGGGCGGCGATGATGCCCGCGCCGTACTTCATGCCGCCGTGTGTGAGCGTTGGTCCATCCTCGACGACAAGCACGCGCTTGCCTGCTATGAGCGTTGGGTCGTCCACCGTGATTCGCATGTCGGCGTCAATGATGATCGCCTCTGGGTTTACCCTCTGGGCATTGCATCGAACCGTCTCAATTCCTTCGCGGGTCGCGGTATTCTGCTTGCCGATGATGATCACGTTGGCGCGCCGGAAGTTCGCCTCGCCAGGCCAGTACCTGAGTTCGTCTCCGGGGCGATGCGGATCGGCGACGACGATTTCAAGGTCGGGGCGAAAGAATGGCAGATCGTTGTTACCACCATCCCAGACGATCACGTCTGCCTCGTCCTCTGCTCGCCGCAAAATCCTCTCGTAGTCCACACCCGAGTAGACGATCGCGCCGTGCGTAACGTATGGCTCATACTCCTCCATCTCCTCAATGGTGCAGCTCTGGGCTGCTAGATCTTCCAGAGTGGCGAACCGCTGGACGGCCTGTTTGGAGAGATCTCCATACGGCATTGGGTGGCGCACAGCAACCACACGCTTTCCCGCCTCCGTGAGAATCTGGACCACCTTACGGCTCGTCGGACTCTTGCCCGCGCCGGTGCGAACAGCGCAGACAGAGATGACGGGTTTTGTGGATTCGATCATCGTTGCCCGAGGCGCCAGCAGCCGGAATCCTGCGCCGCGCGAGGCCGCGCGGGCCGCGAGGTGGCAGACGTGCTCGTGCGTTACGTCGCTGTAAGCGAAGACAACCTCGTCAACACTCAAGTCTGAAACAATCTGTTCGAGGTCTGCTTCGTGTTCGATGCGGATGCCCTCAGGATAGAGAGGGCCGGCCAGATCGGCAGGGTAGCGTCGTCCGTCGATGTTCGGAATCTGCGTGGCCGTGAAGGCGACAACCTCGTAAGCGGCATCGTCGCGAAACACGGTGTTGAAGTTATGAAAATCACGCCCGGCCGCGCCGAGTATTAACAGTTTAGTTCGCTTCATCAAACCCACCTCTTTCCGATGTGTTGTCTGCTGGATGCCCGCACTTCCATCTGCGGTCGCCACCCGCGTCGGTGGGGGAGACCTTCAGGAAACTCTCATCGGGGCGAGGATCTTGCGGGCCTCTCAATGCTTCTCTGGTTTGTCTGCCTCAGCCTGTAGTTGATGCAGATCATACAAGAGAGAATCTTTATCTCTTTCAACCGATAAGAGCGCGGTCCAGGCTCGCTGCATAAGCTGCCCGCAGGTCGGGTCAGCAACGGCGCGGCGCCTGAGTTCCTGGTAGATCGCCAAAAGCCTGCTCATCGCCGATTCACGTGTACTGATTGCGCATCGGATGGCAGTGATCGTCGCCGCATCACTCGCGCTCTTACCTTTACGAACCACGTTGACAGGCGGCTCAGCGGCAAGACGCTCGGCCTGTTCGATCATTCTCTCTTCTGTCTCGTACATCGTGTTCTTGTGACCAGTGTCACAACGGCCGCTGGCTTCATCATCAAAGATCGGCCGTACCCTCCACTTCGCAGTAGTATTCGAGCAAGGCTTATTCCAACTTGTGGCGGGTGCGTAGAGACCTAATTTGACGGACGACAGAGGTCAATGTTCCGTTAACGAAGGCGTATGAGTGCGCTATTTTCCCCAACTGTGAGCGTTTTTACGAGTGCATCCTCGCTCAATCTCCCGAAACGGTGGAAGCGGAGGGCCTTGACTCAAATGTCGCTTGAAGCATTTCCTTGCCGCCAACCGAAGGTCATTCCGGTAGGTTCTTGCGCGGTGTTTGGTCAAGACGGATGAAATGCGCGAGCTTTCTCCCAAGCGTTCCGGGCAAGCTGGCGCGATTCTGACCGAACCCGAGTACGCTTACAGTATTCGCTTGTGGAATGTCGCGACCGGCAGCAAATCAGGTTCCGAGGAACTGATAGGGTTTAACAAGAAACGCCCCTTTCAACTTGAGACGCGGCTTCGATCGCGAATCGCTTCGATCGTTGAGGTCGCCTGTTTTTGAATTCGATCCGGGACCTCCGGAGACGCTCGAGTGTACGGTTGAATGTCAGCGATGTCTTCAGGCTTACCGATCAGATAAAGCGCCCGAAGCGCTTCCCACACTTGCTCGGTTGAAGGCGCGAGCATCAATAATTCGGTTCCGGCTTCGACTGTTGCACCATTCGCAATCGATATGCTCTCAACACGACCCGCTTCCGAGGTGTGAATCTCGACTGTGTTTCCCCCAGCCTCTCGTAAGCGAGCCAGGGTCCCGTTTGCAGCGACGGCCACGCCGGGCTCCCTAACGACGAGTTCAATCGTGCCTGTGCCTTCCGCACGGACTGCGTAAGGCTTAAGCATAGCAACGAGCTCCTGGCGCGCGGATGAGTCGCTGAATCGTACAAGCCCGAGCGCAGCATTGTGCCGCACACCCGCGATTGGATCTTGCAACATCACCAGTAGAGCCGAATGAAAATCCTGGTAGGTGTTGTCCTGCCCCATCGCCCACGCGGCAGTCATCCGCACTTCCGGCTGTTTGTTCTGAGACGCAGCAACGACCTCGGGGTAGAAGCGCTTGATGGATTGATCGCCGTCGACAATTCGGTTCGCGATCTGTGAAAGCGCGTGCTGAACATTGCGGGGTTTGTTTTCATCGTGAAGATACTCGACCATTTTCGCATCCGACAGAGGCCTGCCAAACCAAGTGCCGTACCACGAGATGAACGGCACCACTACAAACAACACCACCACTACGAGGATGGCCCACGGATACTTCCGACTCGGGGTCCTTTGTTTGAACGAGGAATTCTCGTCGTCGAGAATCGGTTGATGGTTGTCCACTATTGAGTTTGTCTCCGGAGTAAACGAGTGAGTCATCCAGTTGGCCGCACTGTCGTCTACTAATTCGATTCTACGAATGCGAGAGTGACCAGGCAAGCGCGCGAAACCGAACCCGCCCACCGCACGCATCGCTCGCGCCTAAGCGGAATAGACGCGGCCGGTCCGATTGTTTCGAACCGTGCACGCGCCGCCAACATAAGCGTCAAGAAACAGCCGCTCGTCTGAGAGTATGGCCTTGCGAAATCCCGAGTTGGTTATGTAGCCCGCGGCTCGCACCGCGGCGAAGGTCAATCCAGCGTAAGCAACCAGCGTCGCCGCTATCAAAAATCCATTCAGCAGCAAATCTATAAACACAGCTATTGAAACCGCGCCGCCGATAGTCACCCATTTTCGAATCGGCGACGCGGGATGAGAAATGTAGAACGCGAGCGCCTGAATCGGTACGGACGTAAGCAACCAGTAGTCATTCGTGACGAAAGCTGCTACGAGCGCCACCAATGCAGCCGCGACCAGTAACAACGACAGCCCGATCACAGCAACGCGCTTGACCTTACTGTTGAAGTTTTCAGACCACTTCGCGGCGGCAAGCGCGTCGACGCCTACGTTGAAGCTGCGTATCGCGACTGCCGCTTGCAACTGCTCGAAGGTCTCAAAAGGAAAGGCGTTTATCTCAGCAACGCTCGTCAATCGCGATGATTCTGCGCGCGGATCTTTGTTTGAACCGCCGGCGCCATGATCTATCGAAGCTCTGTTCACCCGAGCAAGACTAGCGCAAACGACTCGGATGACAAAGCTCAAGTAGCGGTCTCTGGATTCAGTGATTGGTGTCTGGGTTTCGATCACGCAATACGAAGCCTTTTCGTTCGATGCGATTGCAGTGGCCTTCTCAATATCACAACCTCAGTCATTTCCTGACTTAATACATGTGGTGCTTTGGCAAACTTTGGCTTGGTTCTTGTAGTCTAATTAGTAGGCGTAAGGAGGTGATAGTTATGAGAGCGGATTTGGCCAAAAAGATAATCCGAGCCTCAATCTTTACGATAATCCTGCTGGTCAGTAGTAATGCTATGCCAGGCTCCACCGCGGAAGCGCAAGGGCGCCACTGGGGCGGCCGAGTAGGCCGCGGGTTCGTGTACAGACCTCCAAGAGTGTTTGTGGCCCCAAGGTTCTACGCATTCCCGAGAGGCTACGCGTATCCGAGGTACGACTACCCTTACGGCTACTCTTACGGCTACCCTTACGGCGGGTATAGCTTCAACTACTACGGGTACACTCCGCGCTACGATGCGGGACCGTATGACGTCGCTGAAAGCAAAGGCTATCACGACGGATACGACCGGGGGAGCGAGGACGTCCGCGATGGCAGGAGGTATGATCCAAACAACTCCAGCCACTATAGGAACTCGTTTAGTTCCGCCTACCGCGATGGGTTTCGCAGAGGCTACGACCAGGGTTATCGGGGCGCCGGCTAATCGATCACGGTTTGAGCCGACGTTGGGCGAAGGAGCGAACACGGGTTGAATCCCATGTTCGCTCTTCGCCATGAATGACCCTTACGCACTCGCCATCAGTTCATACCAATCACACGATCTGTCATAAAGTCCTGACAAGTTCTGCTACCTGCACAGGTGATGATCCGCTGGCTTTATTCAAATGCAACACTTAATCTCATCGGAATGACGCTTGTGAAGCGGCACAGCCATTGCAGTTGTTCTAAGCGCAAACTCCGAATGAGCCTCGCAGTTTGAAATGTAGACTGAGAAGCACTAATAGACGAAGCAAGTGCGGCCGACATTTTCTATTGCGAATCTCTGGACTGTGAGAGGAAGGGTGAAAAGATAATGCTGAATAGAGCCAACGGAAGACAACAACTAAACTTCGTAAACAAACTCATACGCGCTATATCCGATGAGATGCCGCAGCAGAGCACTCTCGACGGTGAGGACGCATCATCGGTAAACAGGCTTCCTGACGAGATGAAAGAAGCGCTGCAGCAGTTGCGACTGAGGAAGCTGCTCATCAGCGCGATGGTTGATTCCGATCGCGTCGGTCGTAGAACTACGCGACATTGAATTGACGAATCAACGTCGTCGAGTGCGGACCGAGGTAGGAGTTATTTCATTCTTCTATTCTCCGTGGGGTGAATCATGAAAGCCAATACAGTCCGCGTCTCCGAACCTCCGCACGTTGGGTTCATCCGGCTCGTCCGTCCAACACACTGTCCCGGCTACTATCTAACAACCAACAGCCAGGGCTTTACCTGGAAGCAGCGATGTAACTGTTGCCCGGCAAGACCGCTCATCCGCTACCTGCCGTTTGAACTTCAGAACTGCTCACGCAGTAAAAACTAATCACGGTTCAACCCGGCGGTTGGATCGACCCCGCATCCGCGCCATTCCGCTCGACCGGCCATCCTTACACAAGGACCTGATTCTACCTGGCGGTGGGAAACACTTGATACAGCATCAGGTAAACGATGACGCCCGTGACCGATACATACAGCCACATCGGGAAAGTCCACCGCGCGATTCTGCGATGAAGAACGAAGCGGCCTCGGAGCGCTCGCGTCAGCGTTACTGCTACGAGGGGTACGATCGTAACCGCCAATATCGTGTGTGAAATAAGAATTCCAAAATACACGGGCCGTACCCATCCAGTTCCCGTGAACCGAGTCACTCCCGCTTTGAAGCCTACGTGGTAAACAAGGTAAGAGATCAAGAACAAACTCGAGCTAATTACCGCGCCGATCATGCAAGCTCGGTGAGCGGCGACGCGCTTGGTGCGAATGAAAACGAAGCCGATCGCTATGAGAATTCCACTAGTGGCATTCAGGATCGCGTTGAGCGTTGGCAGGAAATTGATGGACATTGAAGACTCGTAAGGGCGCCCCTCAGTGGGCGCCCCTCTTTGTTAGCCAGGACTCTCGCTCGCAGCAAGCACCGTGGTGACCTCAACTCATTCACTCGGCGACCGCTCTCTGCGGCCCTGAAAGTGTCTGTAGCGATAGAAGACTCCGAACAATCCGGCAAAAATTGAAACGGGAGGGACGAGCAGCACAAGCGCCGCAAGGTTCAACCCTTTACTCGCCGCAGCCGCATCCGTCGAGTTTTCAATCGCAGCTCTGCACATTGCGCACTGAGCGAAAGCCGGCCCCGTAAGCGCTAAAACAATCACGCTCGCTGCGGCAAGAATCAAGAATGTGCGCCAGGCTCTCATAGGTTCACTCACTTCCCTTCACTGGACGGTTCTACCTGTTGCGCCGGTTCGGCCGGTCTCAGGTTGCGCAAGCGGGAGCTGTCCGGGAAGAGTATA
>JADGNW010000399.1 GCA_017883315.1 Blastocatellia bacterium
AAATCTTTTACGGCGAGTTCGACGGCCGCCGCAAGAAGCGAGTCCTCGTAAAAATCATCGGCGAATAGTGCTCGCGTGTGGGCGCAAATCACTATTCTGGTCTAGTATTCATTCAGGCTTAGCGAGGTTGGGGCAGAGGCTATGAGGTTCGGGCTATGCAGAAGCAAACCGGCATTGTCGAAGCGAACCCTGCCGTTACCAAAGGCCAGGAGCCCAGCGACAAGATTCAACTTCAGGCACGGCTCGTCAGTATGACCGTGACCGTCTTAGATCCCTTCGGCAGGTTCGTGACGGGACTTACGAAGAGGAACTTCGAAGTCTTTGACGACGGAGTCAGACAAGAGATAGCTTTCACAACCTCGCCCGGCGAAATTATGAGCCGCGTAATATTCGTCAAAGCGAAAGGCAGCACGGCGCTCTACGATGGCGTCTATCTTGGGCTGGAGAAAGCACGCCAGGGGCGGCATCACAAGAAGGCGCTATTGATCATTTCCGATGGCGAGGAAAACAACAGCCGATACAACGGACGTGAGCTTCGCGAAATGCTCAAGGAGTCGGACGTTGCGGTTTACAGCATCGGCATAAGCCAGTTGTATGCTGGGATGGGGACGCTCCAGAGTCTTTCTGCCTGGAGCGGAGGCATGGCCTTCGCCCCGGGAGACGAACCTCAGACTCGCGATATCTACACGAGGATAGCGCTCATGCTGCGGCATCAATACGCGATCGGATTTTATCCCACCGACGCCACGAGCAGCATTGACTGGCACAAGGTGCGGATCAACATCAGCGCGCCAAGAGGGCTTGGCCTGTTGGCGCTGAACTACAAAAAAGGATACAGATCGTTTGGCAAGTAGTAGGCAATCTTTCTATGCAGCGTGAAGAATGGAAAATTGCAAATTGAAAATTTGACTGGCACTTCGAGTCGTTCAATTCTCAATTTCAATTTGCAATTCTCAATT
This sequence comes from Blastocatellia bacterium, assembly GCA_017883315.1. Taxonomy (GTDB): domain Bacteria; phylum Acidobacteriota; class Blastocatellia; order UBA7656; family UBA7656; genus Onstottus_A. Next base: position 960 of record JADGNW010000399.1, read on the forward strand.
TTCAATGGCTGAATTCAATATCTCCAGACTTCTCCAATGCGAAACAGCCGATCACCTCTCGTAATAATCTTCATCACCATCTTCATCGATCTCGTAGGCTTCGGAATCGTCATACCAGTATTGCCGCTGTACGCCGAACGCTACGGTGCATCTGAAACGACAATCGGAATCCTGCTTGCCATCTACTCCGCAATGCAGTTTGTCTTCGCGCCGATTCTCGGCAAGCTCTCTGATCGAGTCGGGCGCAGACCGGTTCTTCTTGTCAGCTTGATCGGCACATCCGTCGGATTTCTGATCATGGGTCTCGCGCCCAGTATGCCGGTTGGGTTCGCCTTGCTTGGACTGGGTCCGACGCTTGTCTGGCTGTTCGTGGCTCGAATGATTGACGGGATCAGTGGCGGTAACATCTCGACCGCGCAAGCTTACATCGCCGATGTCACTCCGCCCGAGGAGCGATCCAAGGGCATGGGCTTGATTGGCGCAGCGTTTGGACTGGGGTTTGTCTTCGGACCGATGATCGGTGGCGTGATGAGTTACATCTCTCCTGCAGCTCCGTTCTTCTTCGCGTCGGCCATGGCGGCCGCGAACGCGACAGCGCTTTATTTCTTCTTACCCGAGAGTCTCTCGCGCGAGCATCGAAGCGAGGCGCGACGCCGTGGCGGTATCATTCGCGTCCTCGAAGAGTCCGGGAGTTGGCAGCTCGGCGCCGTGCTGGCGACATACTTTTTTGCGACCGTTTCTTTCGCGATGATGACCGCGACCTTCGCGTTGTTCGCGGCGCATAGATTCAAGTTCGACGCCTGGCACACCGGCTTTTTGTTTGGTTACGTTGGAGTGATCGGCGCAGTGATACAAGGCGGCTTGCTTGGGCGATTGGTGAAAAGGTTTGGCGATAAGCCGCTGACGGTGGCCGGCACGGCGATCTTCGCCGCAAGCGTGTTCTGCTTTCCGCTCAGCGCCACGGTAGTCATTCTCATAATAACCAGCACCGGTATTGCGATCGGCAACAGCCTGATGACGCCGACGTTGAACGCGCTGGCTTCCAAGAGTGTGAACGCGTCCTTGCAAGGCCGCGTGCTCGGCGTTATGGCGTCGGGTGCAAGCCTTGCACGAATCATCGGGCCGGTGCTTGGCGGCTGGCTGCTGAGTCGCGACCCGGACTTCGGTTCGCATTATGGGCGCACACCTTACTGGGCAAGCTCGGCGATAATGCTTGTCGCGCTCGGAGTGGCGCTGACGGTTCGGGCCGGTGGAGAGAGGAGCGGCAGCTCCACGCAGCCAGTCGCGGCTGAAGGTCGAGAAGAGGCGTGAGATATTGTTGTCAGGCGGGAGCGGCTATCAACCGAGCTATCAGTCACACGCCTCGGAGGTGAGAACGGTAATGTACTTTCTGAATGTTTGGATTCACATTCTTGCAGCGGCGGTATGGACCGGCGGACTGATCTACACCGCAGCGGTGGCTGTTCCCTTTGCACTCACGCATCCGGTCGATGAGCGTCAGCGAATTCTGCGCGGCCTCGGACGGCGATTCAGATGGATAGGCTGGGGCTCGATCATTGTGTTGGTCATCACAGGCATCGGAAACCTGACGCTTCGTCTGACGCCAATAAAGTTATCTCAGGTCTTTAACGGAGACGTGTTCAACCCTGAGAAGGTGGAGCGTCTGATAGCGGTTTGGCTTCCGTGGAAGCTAATGCTGGTGATCGTGATGATCGCCCTGATGGCTTTCCACGACATCACGAGCATTCAAGCCGCCAAACGATATGAAGGTTCGCCAGACAGCGCACCGGGCAACCGCATGGGCTCGCGTGCCGCAGCACTGGCAACGCTGATAGCGATCCTCGTGCTGTACGTATCGGTTCGTCTTGTGCGTGGTTGACAGGGAGAAGATGTTCTAGCACTAATTCGTGATGTTCCTTTAGGCTGCGATGTCAACGTAATCTACTTGGCTCGACGGATCTGGAATTGCCAGTCCGTCCTCGCGCAAACCCCGAATGTGGAACTCGATGGCTTCTCTTATTTGTTGCTCGGTTTCTTCTACCGTTTTCCCAGTTGCGACACAGCCCGGCAAGTCTGGAACGTAAGCGGCAAAGTTGTTCTCCGCTTTTTCGATGACTATTGCGTAGCGCATTCTTTCTTCTCCCGATTTCTTCAATCCAGCCTGCTTCATTATGCTGTTCAACGTGCCAGTCGCCAAGTCATCCTCCGGGCTATCACCTTGAAAAGCCTTCCTTCGAATGTTAATGGTATGGATCCCGTACAAGCATTCTTAGAATCGAGCAACTCCGGGATCACACGCCGGAGATCCTGACCAGGAACGGAAGCTATTGATGAATATTCTGGGCATCTCCGGACAGGAGCGCGATGCGGCGGCAGCGCTGATTCAAGACGGCCGAGTTGTTGCCGCAATCGAAGAAGAGAAGCTGGCGCGCATCCGGCACATCGGCATGAATTACGCCGGCGGGCTGCCGTTTCGCGCGATTGAGTTCTGTCTGGAGCGCGCCCGCATCGGCTTCGATAAGATTGATTGCGTCGCTTATTACCTGGAGCCTCATAAACGGTTTCATCGTGAGATTGCTTTCAATTCGTCCCGAGCGATCAAGGCGGCAGATAACCTCGAAGAGTTCCCGCCTTACTTTGTAGGAGGCTTGAACGATCTTAAGCAGCGGCTGAAGACAAGACGCCTGGCTGAAGCACGGCTTTCCAAACACGGCGAGTTCATCGAGGTACCTCACCAGCTCGCGCACGGAGCCAGCGCGTTTTACTCGTCGGGCTTCGAACGCGCTGCCGTGATCTCGGTCGACAACAAAGGCGATATGACATCGGCCGCGCTTATGACGGGCTCCGGTGAGCAGCTTCGCCTCGACGCCGACGCGCAGTTCCCCAACTCGATCGGCATGGTCTACAGCGCGGTGACCGCCGCGTTGGGTTTTGACGCGGACGGTGACTGGCATAAGACGATGTGGCTGGCGCCCACCGGCAAGCCGGAATTCATGGAAGTCTTCGCTGACCTCTTGCGCGTCGACGACTACGGTCTGCCCGTTGTGAACACCGACTACTTCGACCTTCCTTTTGGCGGAACGCCCTCGCTTTCTGCTCACTTCTTCGAGCGCGCAGCACTTGCGCCGAGAGGTAAGGATGAAACAATCGCGCAGAAACATCGCAACCTCGCAGCGAGCGCGCAGAGGCGAGTCGAAGAAGTGTTATGTGAAATGGCCCGCATTCACCGCGCTCGAACCGGTGAGGACAATTTGTGTTTGGCTGGTGGCGTAGCGCTCAACAGCTTCGCTAGCTCGGCGGTTGAAAGAGACGCCGGCTTCAAGCGTCTTTTCGTGCAGCCCGCCGCCGGCAACGCGGGGTGCTCGATTGGCGCCGCGCTTTATGTTTGGCATCAGGTGATGGGCAATCGCGAGAGGGTCTACGAAATGAAGCACGCGTTTCTCGGGCCGCAATTCAACGATGAAGCAATCAAAGGCGTGCTCGATAACTGTAAGCTAGCCTACGAGTATTTTCTTACCGAAGACAAGCTGACTGGCGAAGTCGCCCGCCAGCTCGCGCAGGGAAAAATCGTGGGCTGGTTCAGGGGCGCGATGGAGTTTGGCCCCCGCAGTCTCGGCGCTCGCAGCATATTGGCTTCACCGACGACTGAGATGATGCGCGACAATCTGAACGCCTTCATCAAGCACAGGGAAGAGTTTCGGCCTTTTTGCGCGGCTGTGCCGGAAGAGCACGCCGAAGAGTTCTTTGAGGCCAGCGCGTTGAATAACTTTCTTCAGGGCGTGAGCAGGATCAAAGAAAACAAGCAGCAGTTGATCCCGGCCGCGGTGTTTGGCGACGGCCTTGTGCGAGTTCACAGCGTCAGCCGCAAGACTAACGCATCGTTCTGGAAGCTGCTCTCGAAGTTCGGCGAGGCTAGTGGTGTGCCGGTTCTCTTGAACACATCGTTCAACCTCTTCGGCGAACCCGTCGTTTCAACTCCTCGCGAAGCCGTACGAGGATTTTACTGCTCCGGGATCGATTGTCTGGCCATTGGTAATTTCCTTATAAAGAAATGAGGCCTCGCGTCTTTGCGTTGAGTTTCGCGCAAAGAAGCGAAGACGCAAAGGCGGCAAAGAAAACGACTGGAGGTTTTCAAACAAGAGAACAATGTCAAAACGAACCTATCTGGTAACCGGAGGCGCCGGCTTCATCGGCAGCCACATCGTTGAACGGCTCGTGCGCGAGGGCCATCACGCGCGAGTGCTGGACGACTTCAGCTCGGGCAAGGAATCGAACCTCGAATCATTTCGAAGCGAGATCGAGCTCATCAAAGGCGACATACGGGACGCAAAGCTTGTTAATCATACGATGAAAGGTGTCGACATAGTCTTTCATGAAGCCGCGCTCGGATCGGTTCCGCGCTCTGTTGCCGACCCGCTGACAACTCACGAAGTGAACATGACTGGAACGCTGAATGTCTTTCTCGCCGCGCGCGATGCGGGCGTTAAGCGAGTCGTCTACGCTTCAAGCTCGTCGGTTTACGGTGAGACTCCCGTGCTGCCGAAGCGCGAGGAGATGATCCCGCAACCGCTTTCGCCGTATGCTTTGTCGAAGCTGGTTGGTGAGCATTACGCGAGCGTCTTCAAACACGTTTATGGTTTCGAGGTCGTGGCCCTGCGATACTTCAACATCTTCGGCCCGCGGCAGGATCCCGAGTCTCAGTATGCGGCGG
>JADGNW010000400.1 GCA_017883315.1 Blastocatellia bacterium
GACGTGAAGTCGTACGCGCAGCCGGTTCCGATCGGCGGAGTGATGGGTGGGGGAGTTGTTGGAATAGTGGTTCAGTCCAACAATGCCGCGTTCAAGGAAGACGACATTGTCGAAGGCATGTTCGGCTGGCAAGACTACGCCGTGTCGGATGGTCAAGGCGTCCGAACAATCGATCCGTCTCTAGCGCCGATATCGACGGCGCTTGGGATTCTCGGGATGCCCGGACTGACCGCTTACTTCGGTTTGTTGGAAATCGGAAAGCCGCAATCAGGAGAGACCGTAGTGGTATCCGGGGCGGCTGGAGCGGTTGGCTCGCTTGTCGGGCAGATCGCGAAGATCAAAGGCTGCCGGGTGATTGGGATCGCAGGCGCGGATGACAAGATCAGCTATCTTACCGATGAACTCGGATTCGATGGTGCGTTCAACTACAAAACCGTCAGCGACTATTACGCGAAGCTTCACGAGCTGTGCCCCAACGGAATTGACGTCTACTTCGACAACGTTGGAGGGGCGATCACCGACGCGGTGTTCAGGTTGATCAACACAAAGGCGAGGATTTCAATTTGCGGCCAGATCTCGCAGTACAATCTTGAGAAACCCGAGATGGGACCGCGACTGATTCTCTCGATGCTGCTGGTCAAGCAGTCAAAGGCAGAAGGGTTCCTGGTTTTCCAATTCGCCGACAGATTTGCAGAAGGCCTCGGACAAATGGCTCAGTGGCTCAAGGAAGGGAAGTTGAAATACAAAGAGGACATCGAGTCTGGTATCGAGAACACTCCGCGTGCTTTCATGGCGATGTTGAAAGGGCGAAACGTCGGAAAGCAATTAGTGAAGGTCTCTGATTTGTGATCGCGGGAGCGGCGCGAATTCACCTCAAAAAAAGAAGGCCGTCCTGCTGGGTAAATGAGGCGCCCCGGCCCAAAGTATGAGATGTTTCGAACGCTCCGAGGCTAACTTCCCTGACCGGCGGTGTCAATGGAAATAAAAAAAGAAAAACGCGGCGAGACCAGGAGAGTCGTCGCCGCGTTTCCTGTTTAGAGCTCTTCAATCTCACTTCATCAGTTCATCTGCGGCTTCGGTTGCGCCGTAAATCTTGCGCAGAGCTTCAATCATCGCTCGCGAATCCACGGACACGGCGCGGTTCACCGTCTCGTCAAAAACAAAGGTTCCAACCAATGACTGAATGTTGCCGTCAAAGATCAATCCCACAAGCTCGGCATTCTTGTTGATCACCGGCGAGCCCGAGTTGCCGCCGGTTATGTCGTTAGTCGAAACGAAGTTGAACGGCGTGCTCAGATTGATGGCGGACTTCTTGTCGAGCCATAGTTGCGGCAACTCGTATGGGTCCTTGTTGCCGTGCTCCGCCGAGTGTTTGTAGATCCCGGCAAACGTGGTGAACGCCGGCACCTGCTTGCCGTTCTCCTGATAGCCCTTCACTGCGCCGTACGCGAGCCGAAGCGTGAAGGTCGCGTCGGGATAAAGCTTGGTGCCCTCGATTTCGAAGAGGGCGCGCGAGATCTTGGCGTAGTTCGCGCGCTCGTTTGACTGGACCTCAGTTTCGTAGCGCTTGCGCAAGCTGCGAGCCTCGGCGTCGACCGACCGGGCAAGCACGATCATCGCATCGGTTGATTCCTCGATTGCCTTGACGCCGCCCGAAGCCAGTTGCTTGCGGTAAGCCACATCACTCAGTTTAGTACCGTCGACCAGCTCCGCCGCACGCGCTTCGGGAGACTTGTCACCGAGCGCTTTCTTTACTTTTGGATTTGCAGCGCCCAACTCGTCGCGCATGAACGCAAGGGATTCGGTGAGACTCACCTTCTCGAAGTCAGGATAGATCGGCGCAGGCGAGTAGAGATTCAACTCGAGCGAAGCCCGGCGGGCATCGGTGTATTCGGGCAAGCGCTCGGCATTAGGCTTGGCGCTTTCGGCAGCGAGACGAACCAGCCTGCGAGCGATCCCGAAAAGGTCTGAACTGAAAGCTGACCCGTTTTCCAACAACGACAATTCCTTGTAATAACCCTTCAGACCTCGACGGCCTTTTGCGATGTTGTCCCAGGCGTCGCCGTAGTCTTTTTGTTTCCTCGCATCGGCGGCAACCGTGCCGCGCAACCCGTCTTCAGCCTTTGCCTTCTTTGCAATCAGTGACTTATCTTGCAACCCTTCCAGCTCACCGCGAAAAGCTTTAAGGCTGTTCTCGATGCCGAAGTAGTCTTCCTGCGCGCGGCGAGCCTGCTCTTCACCCAGCGATCTGTATTTGCCAAGGGCTTCGTGCTCTCGCGTGAGCAACTTGATCGTAAAAGGCAGTCCGTCGTCGCGAAGATATTCAAGATGCGCAACCGTGTCCAACCGCGCGGTCGAGCCGGGATTGCCCGTTACGAAAACCAGCTCGCCGTCCTTCGCTCCGGTCCTGGACCACTTGAAATAGTTTTCAATCTTTACGGGTTGATTATTCTCATACACCCGAAAAAGCGCCATATCGAGGTCGTAACGCGGATAGGTGAAGTTATCGGGATCACCGCCAAAGAAGGCGATCGAAAACTCAGGCGCGAACACCAACCGTACGTCGGTGTACTTCTTGTAGCGGTACAGATTGTATTGGCCGCCTTGATAGAGCGTGATCACATCGCTGCGCAAGCCGGTCTTTTCGGTTGATTCCTTTTCGATGTTGGCCATCGCGGCGCGTCGAGCGGCGGTTGTGTCCTCAGCAGACATTCCGGGCTTGACGGCTGACATGACTCGATCGGTCACGTCCTCGATGCTGATCAGTTGGTTTAGCTCGAGGTCAGGAGCCTTGGCTTCCTGTTCGCGCTTGTGCGCGTAGAAACCCTCTTTGTTGTAGTCCTTCTCAGGAGTGCTGATCTTCTGCAACGTGTCAGAAGCAATGTGATGATTCGTGAGCACCAGGCCGTCGGCAGAAACGAACGAACCTGATCCGCCGTTGTTGAAACGCACCGAAGCCAACTGAACCTTCTTCAGCCACTCATCGGTCACATCGAAGCCGTAGCGTTTCTTGATTTCCGCTTTCGGCACGTTGTTGAACGTCCACATGCCTTCGTCGGCAAAGGCCACGCTGATCGTAGAAGTCGCGAAGAGCGCGACAAAAAATATCGCGAAGAACTTTTTGATTTTCATAAATGACCCTCGAAGAGAAAGTTTCCAGCAGGAGGAAGTATCCGGCACACGCAGCCAAAAAATGAGGGCGAGCCGTTGCACATCGTCTCGCCCTCCACCATTCCGCTCACTCTTGGAGAAGAGATGGCAGTTCTTGTGCTGCCGAGGAAATTGTACCAAAGCCATCAAGCAACGTGCCAGCGGGTTAAGGGTTTAGAGAGTTGGCCGGCGGCGTGGCTAGGTTCGAAGCATTTCCACAAGAAGTATCGAGACTGCCGCGGGAGTCACGCCGGGGATGCGAGCCGCCTGGCCGATCGTGCGCGGGCGAACGTTGCCGAGTTTTTGAACTACCTCGTTGGACAAGCCTGAGATGCGGTTGAAATCCACATGACCCGGAATCTCCAGATCATCGTAACGGCCGCGCCTGCGGGCGAGCGTTTCCTGATCCTTCAAGTAGCCCGAGTAGCGAATATCGTTCAGCGCGACGACGATCTCTTTCTCTCCGGCCTTGTCCGCGATTGCTGCTTTGACGATTTCGATCAACTTCTCGGCGCTACAATCCGGCCGGCGCGCAAGATAATCGAGCTTTCGTCCGCGGTAGCTGTCGGGAGATCCGTCGAGATTCATCTCGTTTAATTTCTCTTCGCCGAGATCGGTGACCTTCGTGTTCGACAGAAACTTCTTGACCGTGTCGATGTCTCGCTGACGCTGCTCAAAAGCTTCGTAGTCTGCATCGTCAATAGAACCGATCTCGCGCGCGAGTGGTGTCAGCCTTTGATCCGCGTTGTCGTAGCGAAGCGACAACCGCATCTCGGCTCGTGAGGTGAACATTCTGTAAGGCTCGTCCGCGCCTTTCGTAACCAGGTCATCGATCATCACGCCGATGTAGCTTGCAGCTCTATCCAGCAGTACCGCGTCCCGGTCGAGTGCCGACCGCGCGGCATTGATGCCGGCGACGATTCCCTGACCGGCGGCTTCTTCGTAGCCGGATGTGCCGTTGATCTGTCCGGCGTGAAACAGCCCGCGAATTCGTTTTGTCTCGAGCGTCGCGAACAACTCTCGTGGATCGACGAAGTCGTATTCGACAGCGTAGCCCGGCCGCAGCAGCTTCACGTTTTCAAGCCCGGCGATCTTGCGAACGAACTCGTGCTGGACTTCTTCCGCCATGCTTGTAGAGATGCCGTTCGGATAAATCTCGTAGGTGTTGTAGCCCTCGGGCTCGAGAAAAATCTGGTGCCGGGACTTCTCAGCGAACTTCACAACTTTGTCTTCGATCGAAGGGCAGTAGCGCGGACCAATGCCCTTGATGTCGCCGCTGTACAAAGGCGATTTGTCCAGGTTCGTGCGAATCACATCGTGGACCGCTTCGTTGGTGTAGCCGATGAAGCAAGCGATCTGCGGCCGGTTGATCTCATCGGTCTTGAAAGAGAATGGCACCGGTCGTTGATCGCCGGGTTGCACTGCGAATTTTGTGTAATCAATCGTGCGGCCGTCGAGTCGAGGCGGCGTTCCAGTCTTGAGCCTTCCGGTCTTGAATCCGATACCGCGAATGCAATTGGCGAGTTTGATCGATGCGGGCTCGCCGCTGCGACCGGCTTGAAAGGTCTTCTTGCCGACGTGAATCAAGCCGTTCAAAAAAGTTCCAGTGGTGAGCACAACCGTACGGGCCTCGATCACCGTTCCGTCTGCAAGCTCGACTCCCGTTACGCGGTCGCCAATGAATTTGATCTCCGCGACTTCGCCTTCGAGGATGGATAAGCCTTCGGTAGTCGCGAGCCTGCGCCGCATTTCAGTTCGATAGAGATTGCGGTCGGCTTGCGCGCGAGGCGATTGAACCGCGGGCCCGCGGCTTCGATTGAGTAAGCGGAACTGAATTCCGGTCGCGTCGATGACCTCACCCATGATTCCGCCGAGTGCATCGACTTCGCGAACGAGATGACCTTTAGCGATACCCCCGATGGCCGGGTTGCAGCTCATCTGTCCGATCGAGTTCGTGTCCAGCGTAACGAGTGCCGTCTTCGCGCCAATGCGCGCAGCTATGTAAGCGGCTTCGCAGCCGGCGTGTCCCGCGCCGATTACTATTACTTCGAACTGAGTATCAACCATGCCTTCTCACTATTCTGAGCTTGAAGTCTCAGCCGCCTCCTCTTCTGGGAAGCTAACACGGTCATAAACCTCACTCATTCGCAGCGTGCAATTAATCGAGGCGAGATGAAGGCTGCCTGTCATATCGCTGACGGTAGACAACACCCACTCGTCATTTGACTGGCGGCGAAAATGTTCGATCAGCGGCAACGCTTGAGATACCTGGACGTAATCGGTGAGCGAGGCAAGATGAGTGCGATAACGCCAAAACTTCTCACCGCGATCAAAGCTCTCGGTTGACGGAGATAATACTTCGATAATAACGGTGGGATTGAGTAACACGTCTCGATGATCATCGAGGAATCGGGGTTCTCCACAAACGACCACGATATCGGGATAAGAGAACAGGCCTTTGATGCTCTTGTAGGATCTAATGGCAGGACCGCTGAGGACTTTTGAATCCTTTGTCCACACGCGACAAGGTGTGCCCTTCAGTTGCAAGCTCAACTCGCGAACCAGATTCACGCTGATGTCTGCGTGTTCGTTGCTCTCACCGGCCATCGCGTAAATCTGGCCGTCGATGTACTCGTGACGCTCTTCGGATTGGCGCTCCAGCGCGAGATACTCTTCCACTGTGGAGCACGGTTGTGTCTGCGGCATGCTCATATGTAATCCCCGGAGTTGCAATCTAGCGGTCTGGCCTTCGATTATACGTCATTTTCCAATTACAAAAAGCCGAGCAACGCGATTTGACCAAGTAAGTCTTCGCTCAAAGTCTCACTGGTGATTGCGGGAGAATGCCAGTGAAAATACCGGAGAGGACGCAGGATGCGCAGGGGAGAAGATCACCGCAACCAGTCGGGCAAATCTTCGCCGGTGGCCTCTCGCCACTCGGCATCGAAAGGCTCCTCGCCCCAACTCGCGCGGAGCCGCCTTAAATCGCTGGCTGTGTGTTGCGCATGCGGTGAGTCTAATTCGACAAACATCGGGAGCGCGAGAAGCAACAACGGCAACGCTTCAGAATATCGTCCGGTCATGACTAACAACTGGGCTATCTGAGCGCGCGACATCGCAACCCCGGCGCGGTCTCCGAGTTCCTCTAGGATCGCCAGGGATTTCTGATATCGGTCCAGCGCCGCTTCGTACTCGCCGCGCAGCTGATGAATCGTACCGATCTGATGCTCGGATGCGGCAATTCCAGCGACGTCGAGAAGGGCTTCTTTCAATTGGAGGGAACGCTGGTACTGTTCTAGCGCCCCATCATTATCACCTTTCAATTGGAGAATCACCCCGATGTTGTGCGACGAACTGGCGACTCCTACAGTGTCGCCTAGCCGCTCACTCCCCAACAACGAGTAACGGAAGTGC
>JADGNW010000401.1 GCA_017883315.1 Blastocatellia bacterium
GTCGAGAAACTGCCCGGCGTAAAGAACTGCGGCTTGACTACGAACATAGTCGTCACTACAAGCCCGTTCGTGTTAGCCGAAGGAGCCATCGCATTCATGATGCGAGGGCCGGTCAGCACCGTCGTGCTGGAGGTATAGCTGGCCAGGGAATGACCGGCGTTGTAGGTATACCTTCCAGTGACGCCGCTGATTGATCCATTTGTGCCCAGAGTGGGATCGCCGCTGGCCGTTGCCGCTATCGTATCGGTCCCGGCCGCCACCCCGCCGCCACTATCGCGTGTCGCGGTGGAGACTCCGAATCCGATATCAGCCAGCGTGAGGGAGTTGGCGTCGGGTGTCCCGCTCCCGTATGTAATGGCCGCGGCGCTTGTCTTCAGAGTGTACGACACGTTACTTCTGAGCCTCAGCGGCACTGTGGCGATGACGAAGCTTGCGACGTTTGCGGGCCCGACTTCGCCAAAGTCGATCGTAAGCGTCGTCGGGTTATTGAGCTTGTCTCCCTTAGCTTTGTTGTTTGTTATGCTGCCACCCGAATTGTTTGTTAGCGTGGCTGCTCCTCCCGCCCTCACTTCGACATAACCGGATGCGGTACCTTGCACCGTCACCGAACCCGTATCCGATGTCTGCGCATTAGCCAACACAGCCGCAAATGTAAACGCCGTTGCGAAGAGTAAGACTCGTGTAAGCTTTCTGAGAGTCTGCCTCATTGATGTTTCCTCGATTCAACCTTGAGAGCCCAACCGTAGTAGTGAGGCGCTCCGAATGTCATCCTCTCGATGCTACGGATTAGAAATCGTAAAGGTGACGGATGTCGAGAAACTGCCCGGCGTAAAGAACTGCGGCTTGACCGAGAACATCGTCGTCACTACAAGCCCGTTCGTGTTGCCTGACCCCACCATCGCATTCATTACGCGAGGGCCGGTCAGAATTGTTGTGCTGCTGCTGTAACTGCCTAGAGAATGACCTGCAACGTAGGTGTATCTCCCGGTGACTCCGTCGACCGATCCATTTGCCCCGGAGGTAGGATCGCCATTCGCGGTCGCTGTTATCGTGTCCGTTCCAGCGGCCACTCCGCCCCCGCTATCGCGAGTGGCTGCGGTGACTCCGAATCCGATGTCTGCGAGCGTAACCGAGCTTGCGTCAGGAGTGCCACTGCCATAAGTCATTGCCGCAGCGCTCGTCTTCAAGGTGTATGACACGTTGCTTCTGAGCCTTAACGGCACGTTAGCAGTAACGAAGCTGGCGGCATTCGAAGGACCCACTTCACCGAAGTCGATTGTCAGCGTCGTCGGGTTATTGAGCTTGTCTCCTTTGATCTTGTTGTTCGTTATCCCGCCGCCCGTATTGTTGGCCAGCGTCGCAGGACCTCCCGCTCTCACCTCGACGTAACCCGACGCGGTGCCCTGAAGCGCCACGGAACCGCTATCCGTTGCCTGCGCAGATGCGATCAGTGAGGTCATTGAAACAATTATTGCGAGAAACAGCAGCCTCGCAGTTTGCCTAACTAGTCTTCTCATGGTTCTCTCCTTAGCCTTCATCGGCGCCGGCCGCAGTCTGAGCCACGCTAAGAACATCGCCGGTGACGAGGCTATTTGAATTCTCCAGGGGGTGACGTGGAAGCAGCCTGTTTGGGGGATGCTGAGAGAACGACAATGATTATTGCTGATCGTAGAAATATGTCAACACGTTCTCCAATAAATTGAGTATCAGCGGTCAGTGCGCTTGTCAGGCTTCGACTTCAGCGACGCAGCCCCGGCATTAGCCGTACCCTTGCGGGCTGACTGTTCCGCGACAACCAGATCGGCTCGACCTTCCGTCACCGGGCCGTTCTCACTGAACTTCACGCGATACCTAACGGAGTAGCTGCCCGCAGGAAGCGCCTTCTCTATTAGCAGGGGGATCTCGGTTTCGCTGCCGGCCAGCACCGGGAGCGCCTCGGTCTCCGGACTCTCTGCAACGGTGACTCCGCTCTGGTCCAACAGCTTGATCGAATAGACCGGTCGAACGTGAGTGTTTCCTTTGTTCCTCAGTATCGGTGTCACAATAAGAGCTTTCTCAGTCGCCTCTGCTTTCAAGTTCTCCAGACTTGCGTCCTGTGTGAGAGTGGGAACCATTATGTAGAAAACAGCCGCCAGGCGGAACTTCACCCGAACCTGTTTTCTGTTCTGTTCAAACTTTATGTCGTCCGATCGCGGCTCCACAAACAACGCGGTGATGTGTTCGCCCGGCGCTGCATCTTTCGGGACGGAGACGGTCACTCGGATCGGATGACTCCGACCCGGCATCACCGTGACCTCAGTCGGACTGTAGACCAGCCACGGGCTCGCAGAGTTCGAACGTGAGCCGGCGGGATAAAAGTCAACCTTTCCCTCCTTCGTGATGGCCCAATCGCCCAGGTAGGCGAGGACTCGCGTCGGCTGTCCTTTGCCGGCGTCTGAGCTATAGATCAGATTGACTACAACTGTCTTCTCTGTGCCGGGCATCATCGGCAGCTCTATGCGCGACGGTGAAATCGCTATGTCATTAAGGTCTGGCGTCTTCGGCCCCTGATCCGGCAAGCTCCGATCCTGAGCAACAGCAAACAACGGCAGACTCAAGATGACCAACGCTGAAAACAACAGACTTCTGACTTTTCTTATGATCGCAAACATCGTTGCACCTGACCTGAAGCCAATCGCGGCTCCCCTGTCGCCTGACGTTGACCGGCAACTAAGCGTTGGTGCAAGCGCCGCCTCGAATCGAAATGACGGCGCCTGCACACTCAGCTTGGTTCGGCGGTCTATCGTCGCTAGGGCGTTGTGATCGTATAGGTGACAGTCGCCGAAAACGAAGTAGGGGTAAAGTATTGCGGACCGATGGCATAAATTGTGTCCAACAGCAATCCGTTATTCGGTGAACTGACGGAACCGCCCTTCGAAATACGGGGCCCGCTTAACACTTGCGTAGCCGATGACGAGACATTGTTCAGTGAAGTGGCAAAGGTCGGAACTCCGTCTGCGTTCTTAGCCGCCGCGCTTGGATCGTTGCCGAATGAACCCGCAATAACCGAGTTGGTTGCCGGATCGCCAAAGACCAGCGCTCCGGAGTTAGCCAGGTTCGCGAGGCCGAAGCCAACGTCAGCAAGCGTCAGGTCGCCACTAGCCGCACCGAACCCGCTTGAAGCGGTCACCTGCGCGGAGAGCGCATAAGCAGCGTTAGTACGCAAAATGACCTTAACCTTGCCGCCGGCGTAATTGTTCGAGTTCGCTGGCGATACGTCACCCACGCTCAGTGTGAACAGCAGCGGACTGTTTTGTGTGTTTGGAGCATTTGCGCCGGTCTCGGTATTCAAAGCCGTGAACGACCACCAACGTATTGAAGCCGATTTTGCGACGCTTCCGTTGATCGTGACCGTGCCTGTGCTTTGTGCTGAGGCCGTCCCTGCTGCGATAGCAAGGATCATCGTGAGGAAAGCCAGCTGGGCCAGCCGCCTAACCAATCTATTCATGATAATTCTCCTTGATTCCCTGTACTCGATTCTGTGTGTGCAGAATTCCGTCAGTCATTCGGGGTGTGTCAGTCGACCAAAGGGGCAAAAGAGTACAAACCGCTGGGAAAACAATGCCCATTATTGCCACATCTCGGCAAAGGTCAACAGTTTTTTATGTCCGCGGAGATTTCTCTGGAAGCTGAGCTTATGCGTGGTAGACACGCCACAAGCGACCCGGAAAGGGCCGTCCATTTATAGTCATCCATCTTACAGAGATCGATTAACGGGCTCGGGTCTCGAACGGGCAGGCTTAGCGGTCATTCATATTACAATGTAGCGCTCGGTTAACTGGCGTTGATCTTGAACTCGCCGTCCGCGACATCGACATCAAAACTCTCCGCTTCTTTCCATCGTGTCGTCACCGGCAGCTTTACGATCTCGTCGATGGTTCGCTTCAGAAAGCGCGCCCCGTATGTGGGGCTGAAGCCCTTCTCAACCAGGTACACAACCGCGGCTTCACTTACAACAAGCTCCTTGTGCTGCCGCTTCATCTGGCGCTTGATGATGCCAAGATACAATTCGGCGATCTGCTTTACTTCGTCCTGGGTTAGGGGTGAGAAGACCACGATTTCATCTATGCGGTTGCGGAACTCAGGCGAGAAACGCTCCTCAGCCGCTTTGATCACTTCTCTCTCGATTTGCTTGACGTCCGCCAGTGTCTTCGTACCGAACCCGAGCGGCTTCATATACTTCTTAAAGCTGTCCGATCCAAGATTCGAAGTCATGATGACGATCGCATCCGACAGGTAAACCTTCTTGCCGCGACCATCGGTAATCCAGCCTTCATCAAAGGCCTGCAAGAACAGGTTGAGGAGATATGTCGACGCCTTTTCGACCTCGTCGAGTAACAGCACCGTGTAAGGATTGTCGCGAAGCCGCTCGGTGAGTATGCCGCCTCGCTCGCTGCCGACGATTCCGCGCGGCATACCGATCAACTTCTCGATCGCGATGGTCCCGTCCTGATACTCGGACATATCTATGCGGACCATCTTGTCGTCGTCGCCGAACATGAATTCGGCCACTGCTTTCGCCAACTCGGTCTTGCCGACTCCCGTCGGGCCCAGGAACAACAACACTCCGTCGGGCTTGTAGAAATTCTCTTTGAGCGGACCCTTGTTTAGTCGAAGTCGCTGAGCAACCGCTTTGACCGCTTCTTTCTGGCCAATCACGCGCGCCGACAGCGCGCTCTCCATGTGAGCAAAGCGGTCGTTGGTATCCCTGAATATCATGTCGCGAGGAATGTGCGACTCCTGGCTGATCACATCGATGATATGTTCGGACCGAACCTCTGATAACTCAGGTTGACTGATCTCCACCTTTACCGAAGCGGTATCGAGCCAGCCGATCACTTTGTCGGGCAGATGCAAGTTGCGATCGTAACGCGGCGCCATCTCGAGCGCCGTCTCGATCGCCTCATCGGAAATCGTAACCGAGTAATTCCGTTCGAGTCTCGGCCGCACGCCGGCGATGATCTTGCGCGTATCCTCGACCGAAGGTTCATCGACCTTCACGAGCCTGAACCTCCGCGCAAGCGCTTCGTCTTCGGAGATGTACTCCTTGTATTCGGTCATCGTAGTCGCGGCGATGATCCGAATCTCGCCACGAGCCAGCGCAGACTTGAACATGTTGGCCGCGTCGGAACTGGCTCCCAGAGCCGATCCTGCGCCTATGATCGTGTGAGCCTCGTCGATAAATAAGATCAAGTTATCGCGCTCTCTGACCTCGCTGATGATGCCCTGAATGCGCTCTTCGAACATACCTCGCAGCATTGTGCCCGCGACGATGCCCGACATCTGAAGCTGGACAATATGCGAGTTGCGCAATCGCTGGGGCAGGATCTCAGGCTCGAGCTCGATCTTGCGCGCAAGGCCCTCGACCACCGCGGTCTTTCCAACGCCGGCCTCACCAACGAGCATCGGCGAGTTCGCTCGCTCGCGATGGCATAATATCTCTATTATCTGTCTGATCTCTTCGTTTCGGCCGATGACCGGCGGCAATTTGTCCTGGCGCGCCAGCTTGTTCAGGCTAACGCCAAAGTGTTTGAGGTAAGGCGGAAGCTCATAGCGCCGGCGGTATTTCTCTTCCTTCTCTTCGTGGCTGCGCACCCGCGTCGCTATCTTCTGCATCACCATTTCGCGGTCGGCGCCGAGCCGCCTCAGCAGCTCAACCGGGTAACTGTGCGTATCCCCGAATAGCGCATAAAAGAGATCGGTCGCTTCGATGAGCCGACGTCCTTGTTCGCGCGAATGTTTGAGCGCGTTTGACAACAAAGTCCTCAACGGCTCGGAGATCTTCATTCCGCGGCCCAGGTAGTCACGTTGATCGAGTTTGGTCTCGAGCGCCTGGATGACGACTTGCGGATCGAGGTTGAGGCTCTGCATCACCTCGTTGAAGAACGGCCGTTCTACTTCGGCGATCGAAATGAAAAGATGTTCGGGAGCGAGTTGATTGTGGTCGCGGGCGCGCGCTTCCTCGTAGGCTTTGCGGATCAGCCGCCGGCCGCTCTCGGCTATCTTATCGGTGTAGATTTCCAGATCAATCATGCTTGCGGTTTCCCGTCTTCAACTCTAGACTTTCACGCCGGAAGTTTTGTTTTGTCGGTTCGCTGATCCACGGACGCAGTATATCAGAGAAAAAAAGCGGACTCAACAATTGCGATTTTCGGGCCTGCGCGTGAGGTTTGACTACATGCTGGACCGTTGCGCGGAATGAATCCTGGGAGCGCGTACTGCGACTTCCTGTCCTGTTCGCACGGTGCTTCGGGCTTCGCGTCTTGCAATCGTATTCGCGTAGATTCCTCGCCGCGAGCGCACCTGAAGTCCGGGTCGGGTCGCGTAGACGTTAATTGCATGAAACTTCGTATCATCACGCGCTCGCTCGGTCGAGTAAGCGAACAAATACTCCGTGCCTATCTCCGTGACGATTTGAGGACTGAGTTTCGCAAACTCTTCGCGAGTACCGGAATTCCAAACCGCTCCGCCCGTTTCTTCGGCGAGACCCTTCAGAGTTATCACCGCAGCTTCGAGCTGCTTGTAGTAAGCTCGCAGCGCTGCAATTCGCTTGCGAGCGATGGGATCGAGCATTTCGTAAGAAGACAGTACGTTGAACGCGCGCGGCTTAAGCTCCCGCAAAAGAATTTCGTTTTGACTAATAACGTAAGTAGTCGCCCGCGCCCGATGAAGCGCGGTCAGTACCTTCTCAAAATCCAGTTCATTAAACGAGTCCACGCCGTCTGATATGACCACAACGCTGCGCCGCCCGCTGACTCTTGGCAGGACTTCTTCAGCCGCGTACAGCAAGCTCTGATAAAAGTCTGATCTGATGCCGGGCTTGAAATCCCATTGGAGCGCGTGACGCAACGCCGCTTTGTCGCCGGTCCATTGCGAGAGGAGGTTGACTTGATCGGAGTAAGTGATCACCGCCGCCTTATCTTCCTCTCCCATCGAATCAACCATCTTCAGCGCGAGATCGCGATTCAAGTTCAGGTTCTTGAGCGTGCTGTCGCCTCCGGCATCGAGCACGAACAGAATGCTCGCGGGCGTGTGCATAACGGAGTTGATAACTTGTTTCTTGCCATCCTCGGTGAGAATGAAGTCAGTCTTTTGAAGGTTGGGAGGTAGCTTGCCGAAGTCGCTGTGCACGCTTACCGGAAGCAAGACTTCTTCGACGCGCAGGCGAATCGTGTCCTTGTCGTCGTGATGCGTTTGTGGCTTTGCCTGTCCACGATTCCGGCCACTTTGTGCTCCAACGTTTGGTGTCGAAGCTATGACGATCCAGAGAATAGCGAGTGCTTCCGCTTTCAACTTGAGCGACATATGGGATCCTCCTAATGAACAGCCCAACTGAATCGCGCCAACGACTGTGAAAAGGTTCCCGCCTGCGTGCTCGGCTTGCGCGCTTCCCAGTCTACTAGAGTTCTCAGACAAATGATACGAAGACTTCGTTAGAAAGCAACCGCCCGGCAGCGGTCAGGGTCAATCGGCCGCCACTTTGTTCTATCAGTCCAGCGTCCGCAAGCCTCGGCAAATCAGCGCTGAAGCGTTCAATCACGTCAACACCGTATTCAGAATGAAACTCGTCCAGGCTGATCCCTTCCTTCAATCGCAGCCCCATGAACAACGCTTCGGCAGCGCGGTCCTGTTCGCTAAGCTCGTGCCGCTCGGCAATCGCGTGGCCCTCCGATGCGACCCTTTCAATGAAAGTTTCAGTTTTCAAAACGTTGACCCATCGCGCGCGCCCGTCGTATGAATGCGCGCCGCACCCTACTCCATAGAATGGCGCGCCAGTCCAATATTTCAGATTATGTCTCGATCTGAGTGAGCTAACCCGGTCGCCTTCAGAAGCGCGAGCGAAGTTCGAGATCTCATACTGCTCGTAGCCGGCCTTCCCGGTTGCGTCGCAGATCATCCGATACATCTCAGCCGTTAAGTCATCGTCAGGCCGTGGACGCAGCCCGCGCTTAATCTGGCCGTAGAGCTGGGTGCCCTCTTTGACCTCGAGCAAATATAGCGATAGATGTTCGGGCCGGATCGCCAGCGCT
Organism: Blastocatellia bacterium; assembly: GCA_017883315.1. GTDB lineage: Bacteria > Acidobacteriota > Blastocatellia > UBA7656 > UBA7656 > Onstottus_A. The sequence continues at coordinate 8,070 of JADGNW010000401.1, forward strand.
TCGCGAAGATTGAATTCCCAATCCTCCAGGCTTTGCTCAGGAAGCCCGGCAATCAAATCGAGACTGATATTCTCGAACCCCGCTTCTCGGAGCAAGTCCAGAGTGCGTCGCGCGCCGGCGGCTGTATGAGTTCGGCTCAGCGAGACAAGTTCACGATCGATGAACGACTGGACGCCTACGCTTGCGCGATTGATTCCCGCGTTCAGCCATCCGTCTACTTTCGGCCTGGAGAATGAGCCCGGATTGATTTCGATTGTTATTTCCGAATCGGCGTCCACATCAAACGCTGCGCGGCAAGCCGCGACCAGGCGGGCCAACTGGTCGGATTCGGTTATCGACGGCGTTCCACCGCCAAAGAATATCGAGTCTACACGTGGCGACGCTATCCCTTGCTTCAGATGCTCACCCCAGTACGTTATCTCATGGGCTACCGCGTGGATATATTGCTCAGCTAACTCGCCGGAAAAGTCAGTGGTGTTGAAATTACAGTAGGTACACTTGCGCTCGCAAAAAGGAATGTGAATGTAAATGCCCGCTCGCTGATTCACGCCGCGATTATACCACGCAGCCGATGTCGTTCTTGGCTATACAACTCAATGAAAGCCTGCGTGGACTTTTCGAGGAATGGGGATACATCGAATCCTAAGTCGCGGTCTAACCTGTCGGCTTCGCTACGGTTGCAGTAGCTCAACCGCTTCGAATAGTGATATCCTTCCTTTCCAAACAAGCCCCAACTGCAAACTGATTTTCGCAGCACAACTGATTAGTTGGAAACACGGAGCAATTGATGAGCTACTCTGAGAGTCTCGCCGGTCAAAGAATAGTCGTGACCGGCGGCGCTGGTTTCGTCGGATCAAATGTCGTTCGCAGACTGCTGGCCGAAAACGCGGTAGTCGTAGTGCTTGACGATTTCTACACCGGCGATGATCACAACCTGCCGGCCGGCGAACCAAATCTTGAGGTCGTTCGCGGGAGTGTCACTGATTTTGATTTGGTTCGCGACGTGATCAAGAGTTCAAGTCTGGTCTTTCACCTCGCGGCTCGCAACATTATCGTCTCTACCCGAAATCCCCGCGAAGATTATGAAGTCAATATCGGCGGCACTCTGAATGTCCTGTTGGCGGCTCGCGAGCTCGGAATCCCACGGGTGGTTTACTCGTCGTCCACTTCCGTGTACGGCAACCCACGGTACCTCCCTATCAACGAAGACGACGCGACTAATATGCTGAGCCCCTATGCCGTGTCGAAATTCGCGGGCGAGAATTACTGCCATGCGTTTTATGAAAGCTACGGGCTGTCGTCGGCAGTCGTTCGATATTCCAATGTGTACGGCACAGCCCAGCGTCCCGACAATCCTTACTGCGGCGTGGTGTCCAAGTTCTTTGAGTCTGCCATGAAGGGCGAGTCACTCCGCATTCACGGCGATGGCGAGCAGACCCGTGATTTCACTTACATCGATGATGTGGTCGAAGCTACGCTTTTGGCGGGCGTCAGTCCGAAGGCCGACGGGCAGGTCTACAATGTCGGCACCGGCCGCGAAGTGACCGTGAACCAACTCGCGCGGATCATAATCGACATAACCGGGGCGAAGGTCGAACCGGTTTACATCGATCGCCGTGACATCGACAACATACGTCGTCGCGTAGTGAACATCGAGAAGATTCGCCGCGAGCTTCGCTGGATTCCAACTTTCACGATCGAGCAGGGTCTTCGCCGCACCTACGAATGGCTAGTCAGCACGATGTGATCCCTGGCGCTCTTTGCGAGTCTTTGCGTGCTTTGCGCGTACGGCAGATTTCGCGCAAAGATCGCAAAGTCCCGCAAAGGTCGCGAACCGCAAATGTCTGATCGAGAGCAAGAACAAAGCACTCTAGTAACCACGATCGAACCCCATCCGCTCAAGCGCCCGCGAGTGCTTTGCATCGCGCCCGCGTGGAACGAAGGCGAGCGCATCGCTCGAGTGGTCCGAGCCGTCCCGGGAGACGTTGTCGAAACAACCGTAGTCGTGGACGACGGCTCAATAGATGACACAGCAGATCATGCACAAGCCGCAGGAGCGACGGTGATTCGCAGCGACGCCAATCGTGGTGTGGGTGCTGCAATTCGCAGTGGCATTGATCATGCAATCGAGCACGGCTATGACATCGTCGTGATCGTCTCAGGCGGCGGCAAGACCCCGCCCGAGCAGATACCTCGACTGCTCGATCCGATAATCAAAGGCGAAGCGGAGCTGGCTCAAGGATCGCGATACCTGGA
>JADGNW010000402.1 GCA_017883315.1 Blastocatellia bacterium
CAGTCATGAAGCGCGGAGTCTCAAGTCTGAGTATCAGGTTCTTCCGCGCGACGAACTTCAAGATCGCCGAGCCAACGCGTGTGTCCGCAGTGACGCCTCGCACCGTAGCTCGCCAGGTAGTCAGGTTATCGGGGAGCTTCACCTCAACCGTTGCTTTGCCGTCCGCGCCCGTCACGATGTCGGGCTGCCAGAACGTTGTGTCCTTGAAGTCTTTTCGAATGGTCGCCTCGGCATACTGGCCTTCGTTCTTGAAGTCGGCCAGTTGATAAGCGCGCTTGTTAGCGGCGATGTTCAGCGGCTTCTCGCCCGAGTGGCCCTTGAAGTTGTAAGAGATCGTGAAACTCGTTTGCACCTGATTGTAGCGCCGCCCGTAAAACGCTTTGCGAATGTCGCGAGTCTGATCGGGCTTCACGCTGTAGATCGCTTCATCCACAACGCCGAGGCTTAACTCAGCGCCCGACGCGGGAGAGTTGTCGGCATTGCGCGCGAGTATTGTGTAATGAGCCGTCTCTTGTGGCTTGTACTCCTTCTTGTCGGCGAGCACCTCGATGTTCAAGAACTTGCTTCGCGCGGGCACGCTGAGCAAGCGGTCGTGCGTATACATCTCGCCGTCCTTGATGTATGCCACGCTGAGATAAACGTTCGGTTCGTATCGCTGTTCGATCGGCACGTCGATCATCACCGCTCGCGACGCCGCATCGACGATGCGCGCAGTCATCACGCCGGTCAGCTCCGTTGTCACCAGCAAATGAGCCTTGTCTGTCGGCAACATCGCCAGCACGTGAGCGGTTTCTCCCGCTTGATAAGACTTCTTGTCGGCCACCAGCTTGATGGATTGCTCGTCGCCATAAGCCCAATCCGACCATTCGCCTTTTTTGTCCGCGACCCACAGGTAGTCCTCGTTCGAGGGATATTGTTTCTTGCCGTCCTTGACGATCGTTTTGATGTTGATGCTGCCCGGCTCGGTCACAGCGTAGTCGTAGCTCGCCTCGCCTTGCGAATTGGTCGTCACATCGGCCGACGCCAGGTCGCGCTCGTGCATCGTGTAGCTGTACACCGTGCGGCCCGACTCGTCCTGTCGCGGAGTTGAATCCCATCGGCGTTGGACGAACTTCAGAGTGACACCGGCTGCAAGCGGACGCCCTTCATAGTCGCTGGTGCGAACTTTGATCTTTGCCGTATCGCCCTGGTAATACACATAGCGGTCCGTGTTGGTGTTAGCGACGATATTGCCGCGCGTGCCGACAAAGCTCGCGCGTGCTTCCATCATGCGTCGCGACTGATCTGTGACTTGCGCCTCAAGTCGATAGGTATAGTCGTACGAGTCTTTCTCGTCAGGCTGAGGAACTTCGAACTCGACGTCCAGTTTGCCATCGGCGTTCAGCACCGCCTGTCCGTCTTTGACCATGTCGTTGCCGTAGCCGTAACCACCTTCATCTTCACTCGAAGCTTCGTCGGCGGCAGAGTCATCTTCATCGGCCCACCACCACGGATAATAGCGGCTGCGATAGATGTAGTACTGCACGTCGGCTTGTTTGACGGGTTCGCCAAAGAAGTAGCGAGCTTCGATGGAGAACTTGACCTTCTCTCCAACCTGGACGAATTTCTTTGCAGTCGCAACCGTCACCTTGTACTCGGGTTTCTTGTATTCCGCGACTTCGAAGTAGTCGCTGGCGCTTGCCCCGCCGGCTTTCGCAGTGATGCGGTACTGGCCGAGCGGAGCGCCTGCGGCGATATCGACCGCGCCGCTGAATGTCCCGCGAGGAGTGAGCTTCAAGTCACCTTCAAACACTTTGCCGCTGTTTGGATCCTCGATTGTCGTTTTCACCGAACCCGAAGGAAGTTCATAGCCCCGGTCGCCCGCGGTCCGAAGGATTCCTCTGAAGAACACTCTCTGCGCCGGACGGTAGACCGGCCGGTCGGTGTAGATATAGCCGGTCAATCCTCTGCCCCCTTCGCTTTCACCTTCTCCTTCTTCTTCACCGCCAGACTGATTACCGCCGAAGTAATAAGCCGCGAGATCGGATATAGCAAAGTGATCGTGATCGCGCGCGGTGACCAGATAGGAGTCTTGCCGCTCACGCGCTGTTTCAGCTTCGGGATCGTAGTCCTCCGGCGCCTGTTCGGCCTGACGCTTGGGCTGTTCGACGTGCGTCCTCAGCATTCCGGACTTATCTGTAACGCCTTGCGCGACAGTTTTCTTCGCTTTGATTATTTCGATCTTCACTCCTTCGCGGGGCGCGCCAGATTTGCGATCGGCGGCGTACACCAGCATCTCACCGCTCGGAGTGGTTTTGTTGATCATCGTGAGGTCGGTCACAATCGCAATCGTATAAGCGCGCAAATCTTCGTTGACGGCTTCAATCAGATAGACCCCGGGATCTCGCTTGCCGAGCATCACCATGCGCGTGTCGTAGACGTTATCAAGCGGCGTGAGTCTCTCGCGCCAACTGCTGACCATTTGATCCGGGTTGAGCAAAGGCACTCGCGCATAGTCGGCGATGTTCAACGCCTGGCGGTCGCCTTCTCGCCCGAGTTTTTGATTGAGCGATTCGCGCGTGAATCGGTGAAGCTGATTGCGAAAATAATCTTTGATCGATTTGAAGACTGAGACTTTGAACTCGCGAACCTTTTCCAGCACCGACGGTTCTTTCTTTAGACTCGCGATGATCTGATATTTCTCGCCCTCACCCATCTTGTGAGGATCCTCGAGCCCCTTGAAGAACTTCACCGGATCGTCGACTCGGTAAACTCGGAAGTCCATATGGTCGATGCCGACGTAGTTGATCCAGACTCGCGTGCGATCCGCGGTACCATAGGTTCGGTTCGTCGAGAGTGAGAAATACGGCTTGTAAGTGGCTGTGGAAGCCGATCCTGTGGCAGGCGTGTCAACACCGCTCTGTGCTCGCAGCCGCATTGTTGAAATCGAGAGAGCGCCGACGATGACAAGCAAATAAACTCCGGCGGTTATCAAGCCGCGATGATTCCGGGAATCTTTAGACACGTTCGTGCTCCTTCAGTCGACTATCTTGAGCCGATAGAACCCAAGGAAATTCGGATTGTTCTCAATTGGGCGCCAGCGCTTGTCGGGATGATGATCCAGCACCGCTAGACGCACCTTCTTGACTGCGCCTTCGTCAGCCGGCGACGAGCCCGTGTGATACACGACCCAATCGTTAGCGCCTTGACCGTCGTTCACGGACTCGCTGACAAAGATCATCACGTGAAACGGAAACTTCTGAACCCACGGCTGATGAAAAAAGAGCAAATCTCCTCGCTCGGCGCGGCGACGGTCGCGACTCACGAAGACACAGTTGAAGTTCTTCAGTGTGCGCGCATCGGCGAACTCTGAGAACTTTCCGCTTGCAAGGTCACTCTCTTGAAACGCGCCGAAGTCAGTGCGAAAGAGTTTCTCGCCGAGCGGATCACTCTCCAGGTTGAACGCTCGCACGTCGGGAGCGACCGGCTCGTACTCCGCGCCCATCCGCTGAAACCAGAGGCGATCGTGCTTGCGAAGCGCTTCCCGCAACGAGAAACGAACCAGCCCGGCGCAATCGCGTTGCTCAGCGTTCCATTCATCGCTGATGCGATAGAACTGCATTTCCGCGATCGCCGCGAACCACCGGCGGAAGTTTTGCCGATCATTGAACGTTCTCAATTCAGCATTGTCGGGAATGCCATCCGCGTCCGAATCGGCCCACGCTTCGACTGCCGCTTTGGCGGGATTGTTGTGAGCTTGCGAGGCGTGTCCGCACGCGGCACTCAAGAGGCACGCGAGCAACAACGGCAAGACGGATGCGCTGCGAATCTGCACCGAGAGGCCGCCTCCTGAAGCGGCCGAAGTGGCCGGGCCGGATTATATGGTCACCGGCGAGCCAAGTCAAAACGCGCGAGCGCCCTGACCTGAAAGCCTGAGATCACAGAGTGCTTTGTATACTTTCTCGGTTGCTTGGTTGTCTGACTGCACGCTTGGCCAACGACATTGCGCTGGGCGGCGTGCGAAGGTTGGTGTTTCGCGCTTGAAGGTGGTCCGCTCTACGCCTAGGGCGTAACGTAATTTGCTACCCGCCATGTGCCGTTCGTCTCATGCATCATGCCGAAGGTCTCGACAATAGCCTTTCGATTCTCGAACGAGCTTTCATATCGAAGCACCGCGCCTTCGTGGTCCGGGACTCCGGGCAGCGACTTCATGTACTTTGCCTCAATAAGCTTTCTGGATTGCACTCTCCCCAAGGGCTTGCGAACGGCCGTCCAATAAACGAACCACTGCTCCTTGGTAATGTTCTTCTTCGTATCCTCGGCCAACTCCCTATAACTCTCGGCGTACCTGCCGGAATCCCAGAGCGGCACCCAGGCCTCGATAGCCTTCTGAGCGGCTATCTCCGGCGAGTCTTCCGCACGAACTGCGCTGATTCCGTTCTTGGGTTCAAACTTGATGGATTTGACCAGCCGCTCAAATAACTCATGCTCTTTTGGCTTATAGAGAGTTTTCGAGATATGCAAATCAACCCAAAAGCCATCAACAACAAACTCTGCGTACATATTCTGTTGCTGGACCGGCATGCTTTGGTACGAAGCCATGAAGAACTCGACGAAGCTCACGTCTCCGATCTCGGATAAAACGACTTTTTGAGGATTCTCCCAGGATGGATTACCCATCTTCCACACCATATCCCGACACTCCTTGCTACTCTTACATTTGACCGCAGGCTCTATGAACAAAGAAATCGTCATATCATTCTTGGTGGTGGTAATCAAAAAATAGCCGTGCTGGCCATCAGGTTTGATCTGCTGTTGTTCGATAGCGAGGTTATCGCCCGGCAACGTAAGAGTCCACGGGGCAGCCGGAACTGTAATAACGATAACCTTGTTGTCCACGCTTCCAGCCATCACCTGTGTCTGACAAAGAAGCAATAGAAGACAGAAGATTGGAAAGGTCCGTATGAGCACTTAGATACTCCTTTTTGCTGCGTGAAACGCGATGTGTCCAGCTAGCTCAAGTAAATATCAGCGACGAGAACTGAAGCAATATGACCCGCAATCAGGGTTGCCAGGTGAAGTAGAACTCACACGCGTCGTCACCGCGTGCCCGGCAGCGAGTGTGGGTCACTCTAGCAGAGCGCGCGCCGCACAACTCGACGGCGTGCCGGAAGTAGGCCGAGCCGCTCGTGCAAAAGCTCGGCGGAGGCGCGTTGTCGTACTTGATGGTAAGCAGGCCGCTGGTATCGCTCAGCGGTTCGTAAGAAGCCTTGCCGAAATCCTGATAGGCGTGATGGATCAGGGCGGATTGAGTAAGGAAGCTGTGAACATCGGGATTGATCAAGCTGCTGAATGGTCCTGAGAGCGCCGACGTTGCCGAGAACTCCCCTAGCCGATCAAACACATCGTCTTCCTTATCCCCGTCTCCGAGTTGTTCGGCAATTGCGCGATCAAGTAGGTCCAGCGTACTGAGCGGATACCAATTGTCTACGATGATGTCTTTGAGTGAGGAGCGCTCTTCGTCGGGCAGCGCAGCCAGTACGCGAGCCCAGGTATCAGCACCATGGTTGAGAATCACAAAGAGGAAGCGCGCTCGAAGCAGACCTCCTTTGACGTGCATGCCTGAGTAGCTTGGCTGGGGAGAAGACATCGCCGTGACTCCGATCAAACTTATTCGCACGGGAAGCGAGCGGCGTGATTATAGCACGATTCGCTGAAGAAGCTTTGGTCGACCTTCAAGGCAAGCTCCAGTTAGGTCTCGTCTCTGAATTGGAGCAAAGTCGATACCGCCGCCTTGAGTTCCTGCTCCTCTCTCAGCGTATCTTTGATCCGTTGAGAAAGGTCTTGTAGTACCATCCTGATGCTATGAGCAGTCCGCAAACAAGCTTCATCCTCTTGGGAATGGAGTCCAATGGATAGAGCCTTGTGTAGCAGCTTCAGAGGATTGTGCCCATCGATCAGGAGTGATGATGGTATGTAGTCGCGAATCTGGTCGATTGCCTTCGAGAACTGAACCTCATTCGCCGCCGATTCCAGCGTTGCAACTACTTCAGGATTTGCTCCGAGGCGTTTCGCGACTTTTGCGATCTGCTGAATAACACGACCCTTTTGACTCTCAACGACTCGCCTGTAATACGCGAACGCAGCAATCCCGAACCCCTGCTTCTCACACTTCAATCCTTTAATAAAGATCTTATATTCCTCTCCAAGTAGCTTTGGCAGAGATGATGGAAGATCAATATGAAGGTCCGGAAACTCCCCGATTTTCAGTGCAGTGCCGTGGCCATCCTTCCCAGCAAAGGACATAATGCCAAAAGTCTTTTCACGAGAGCCGCAATCTCGACATCGATACACAAGAAAATCACGGCTAATTTTATCGTTGCCAATTTGGTTGGGAGACTCCCACTCGCCGTCAAACCGTCGATAACCTTGGCAGTTTTCGTTATCGCAGTATATGCGAATCCGGGGAGCTACCTTGGTGTGAGGTCGGTACGGGTCGTCGGTGCGTGCATAATATCCAGAGATCTCCTGCGCAGTGTTTACCGGAAACTCTTCTAAGAACCGAGAGAATGGAACAAGGGCATCTCAACAATGCGCTATCACAACCTGCCGGTCAGGTTGCAGCGACAATAGCACTTGTGGCCTCCAAGGATTCTTCAATCCCACGCTTCCGACACCTAGTCACTGATCAATTCAGGCACATGTTCGCTTTCGTAATTCTCAATCAGAACACCCAGAATCTCCATCAACGATGCCAATGGATGACTCTCGTCTTCTCCGACCTCGTCAATCAACTGATCCAACAGGGCCACGATTTGGTTGTACTCCTCCTCAGTGTGCGGAACAAAGACGGTCCCGGCTAGAGGAGGCCACGCTGTTGCTGCTTTGCTTATGTCTATGTTCTGCATCTCTATTCCTTCCACTTATCCTCGTTGTATTCTTCGTGGGTAAGCACCCCTCTGATGTAAACCTTCTTCCGATTGTAGTGAACGGCTGCTATCAATCGTACCTTATTGCCGCCGATATTGAATACTGTCAGCTTACCAACTTGGTCCGCTGAAGAGAACTTTGATCGAAGTTCGGCAAACGAATCAAAGTTGTTCTGCTTCATCGAGCGGTACCAATGTGCAAGAGCCGTTCTCGTCTCAGGATACTTGTCCGCAAATTCATTGAGCCGCTTTCGGGTAATAACGTGCATTGGTCAACCAGTTGTCACCGGCGCGCTACGTGTGAACTCGGCGTTCTTCGGGTCGCGAGGCTCAGGATCGACGAACGCTCGCTCTTCTCGGGTCAGAGCGTCCGGTGGAACTCCACGCTCGATCATCGAAGCGAAATACTCATCGATCTGGTCATAGATCTCCGAAATCGTCTGCGAGTGAAACACTCTCTCGCGAAGCCTCGCGCCTCCCGCAAGCCCATGCGTGAAGTAGCCGCACATCTGCTTGAGCTTCCCTGTGAGCGCGCGCTCGGGCAGCTCATCTCGGAGCAGTTCGTGATAGCGATGCAACACTCGATGCTTGTCGGCGAGCGGTGGTTGATACATCTCTTCACCGCGCATCAGCTCCGAGGTCTGGCGGAATATCCACGGATTGGCGATCGCTCCGCGGCCAATCATCACGCCGTTGACGCCGCTCTCGGCTAAACGCGCGAGCGCCTGTTCGGGAGTTGTGATGTCCCCACAACCGATCACTGGAATCGAGACAGCTTGCTTAACAGCAGCTATCACATCCCAGTCAGCTTGTCCGCTGTAGCCTTGCATGCGAGTGCGCCCGTGAATCGCGACCATGTCTCCGCCGCAGTCTTCGATCAATCGCGCAACCTCGACCGCGTTTATTGAGGCATCATCCCAGCCGGTTCGAATCTTCATCGTCAATGGAATCGAAACGGCCTTGCGCACACGACGCAGAATCCTTTCGAGCTGAGGAAGATCGCGAAGCAGAGACGAGCCGCCTCCGCCGTTGACGACTTTCTTGGCTGGGCATCCGCAGTTGATGTCTACGATGTCGGCGCCGCACTCCTGGATGATCTCGGCAGCCGCGACCATGCGCTCGTCATCATAGCCGAATATCTGAATCGAGAGCGGCCGCTCCTCAGGCAGGAACCTCATCATCCGATGAGTCCGCATGTTACCCCGAGTGATTCCTTCGACTGAGATGAACTCGGTGACGATCAAGCCTACTCCGCCGAGTTCCTTGATCAATCGGCGAAAAGACGAATCGGTGACTCCAGCCATCGGCGCGAGCGCCAGGTTCGGTTCTATCGTGAGGTTGCCAATGTTAATTTCGTTCGTCATTGCGAAAAGGAAAGTGTAGCATGTGCCGCCTTGAGCGGGAACTTGCTGGGCGCGTCGGGCTCAAGTGAATGCCGGCCCAAAGAGGAATAGACAACCGCGCGCTATTCTAATAGAATCCCGTCGCATCATCGGAGGCTTGGAGGCTGACACAAGAGCAAAGATTGTGAAGCCGACTTCATTTTCTCCGTCTTCGCTCTGGACCGATCAAGGAATCCTCACGATTCAGCTTCGTGATGCGAACTTTCGCTTCGTTTTGCTCAAGGATGTGTTCAACAAATCGAGACAGGAGGAACCAAGATGAAGAGATTTTCATTCTTACTGCTGGCAATCACGTTGACGTTTGTAGCTGCTTGCCAGCCCGACGACAACCAGAACAAGAACAAGAATTCAAATGCTAATGCAACCGCAAACGGCAATGCGAATGGGCCGGTGATTGGACCGAACGATAAGAGGGCGGACATCTATGTCCACGACGATAAGGGGAACCCGGGTAATTACACCATCGAGGACCCGAGCCCAGTTACGCTCAGCGTGGCGTTGAAACAGCGGGTCTATTGGTGTGTTTCCTACGACGGCGCAACGCCCCCCGACGACGTAGAAATTTCCGAGTTCCACACCACTTCCGGACCGTCAATAACGAATCCCTTCGGCAACGGAAGTCCCAGCGATAATGATTTCGACGTGCCAAAGGTCCAGATCAATTTCTGCGCGGCGACCCTACATGCTCCAAAGACGGGCGTCATTCCGGCTGAGTATAAGTACACGATAACGGCCAAGGTAGGCGGCCTGGACAAGGGCCACGTGGATCCACGGGTGATAATTAACCAGTAGACTCCGCGGCAACGAAGAGGCGTTCATACTCAGCCCGACCTCGAAGTGCCTCGAGATCAGGATCGCGCTCGGCTTCGGACTTGCTGTAACCGCTGGCCAGCGCGGCGCTCAAGAAACCGATGGCCGTGTCGATATGCCCAGCAAGCGTGTAGACGACGGCTCTTTCATACATGATAGTTGTATTACGGGGCTCAAGCAGCGTTGCTTTGTCGATGGTCGCGAGAGCCTCCGCTGCCCGACCGATCTTCGATTGACAAACGCCTAGCCGGCCAAGTACCCCGGCATCGTCCTTGTTTATGCTCAGGTGTTTTTCGAGCAGATCGCACGCAGTCTCAAATTGTAGGCGCGCCTCACGCTCTTGTCCGACGCGCAGGTAAGCATCCCCCAGGTTCCGGTACAAATCATCGTCGCGCGGGTTTAACTCTAAAGCGGCTCGGTAGGCTTCGATTGCTTCTTCGTATCGCACAAGGTAGAAGTACGCAGTACCGAGATTAGCGTACGAAACTCCGTTAGGATAAATCTCTATTGCTCTCTGGTGCATCATCACAGCTTCTTCGTAGAGACCAAGAAGGCAGTAAATTCCCCCAAGATTGTCATAGCCGTGGTAGTTATCAGGTTGCATGGCGATTACGCGCCGAAACTGCTCGGCGGCGTCACGATATTGACTAAAGCTGTAATAGCAAAATCCGAGCGAGTTGTAGTTCTCCCAGTAACCGGGCCGGAGCGCGATGGCCCTTTTGAAGTAACGGATCGCGCCTTCCATGTCACCCTTTTCCTGAAAGCACCGCCCCATCCATTTGTGAGCGTCATCGCTGGCAGGCTGCAGTTCGATCGCACGCTCGAATGCTTGTACCGCGCTTTCGATCTTCCCGGTGCCGTGATAGATAATGCCTAACGATATGTGAACCTGCGCCTGGTTGGCATCCAGCACAAGCGCTTGGTCGCTCGCTGTGATCGCAGCATCGATCCACGCGCTGTCATACGTGATCTGGTACTTCTGCCAATATGCTTCGCCGAGTCCCGTGTAGGCTAACGCAAAACCCTTGTCCAGACTGAGCGCTTCTTCAAACATCTGAATTGCGTAGTCGATGTTCTCTTTTACGTCGCGGCGCTCCAGAAAGACGCGGCCCTGAGAGTAAAACTCGAACGCGTCGATATTCGTTGTCGCCGGTCTGGCAATCTGGTCGCGCACGTCGCTGGAAATGCTGAGCATCAGCGCTTCAGCGATGCTCTCACAAACCGCGTCCTGAATGTTGAACAAATCCGCTGCGTCGCCCCGGTATTGCGAGCCCCAAATCACCCGGCCGGTCTCTGCGTCGGTGAGCCTTGCCATCACCCCGATGATCTCGCCGGCTCGCATCACCTCGCCTTCCAGCAGAATCGTTGCTCCAAGTTCCTGGGCGAGTTCGCGGACCCCTGCTCCGACTTCATTAATCCGACCCGCGCCCGCTGACTTTGACAACACCGATAGCCCTTTGATCTTTGCCAAGTCGGTCGTTATCGCGTGTGCAAGCCCGATTCCGATGTATGTGCTCCTTTCGTCCGAGCCAACCGACTGTAGCGGCAGCACGAGAATGGTTGGGGGCGCCGCAATGGCTTTCGAGGACGATCGCATCGCCGCCGCCAAAGAAGCCGATCGATGGCTTCTCGCCTGTACGGGCAGCGCCATCGTCGGACGCAGGTCACCCGATGAGGATGGCAAAGGCTCGTTGGCGAGAGACTCGATCGCGAGCTTCACTTCTGCGAACGACGGGTAGCGATCGCGGCGATGCTTCTCGAGCAGCCGCGCGACTACATTCTTTATGCCGTGCGGAAGCTGTCGAGGCACGGTGCCGATCTCAAGCGCGGGATCCTTGAGTATCGAGGCCGCTACCTCGAATGAGTTGGCTCCCGGAAAAGGCAGGTCTCCCGTTATCATCTCGTACAACACGATTCCGAACGAGAATATGTCGGTGCGTTCATCGAGCTGCTCTCCTCGAAGCTGCTCCGGGGACATGTAAGACAGCGTACCCATCACCGTCCCCGAGTCCGTAAGGCTTTCAGCGGCGGTTATGCCGCCGCCTCTCACTCCCGTCGAAACTGTTTTTGCTAATCCGAAGTCCACCAGCTTAACCCGGCCGCGATCGGTCAGCAGTATGTTCTCAGGTTTGATATCCCGGTGAATTATCCCGCGCGAATGAGCTTCGGCAAGCGCGTCGCAGATTTGGAGAGTAATATGTATAACGCTTTCGGGCTTGACCTCACTGGTCTTTATCAGATCGCGCAAGCTGCGGCCATCCACATACTCCATCACGATGTAGGTGTGCTCGCCGGTCTCACCGATCTCGTAGATCGTCACTATATTCGGATGATTGAACGCCGATGCGGCCCGGGCCTCGCGCAGGAACCTGGTTGCGGCATCGGAGGTGCGCTCGCCCTGCTTGGACATGACCTTGATAGCTACGGTTCTGAGCAGTGCGGGATCTTCGGCCTTATACACCTCGCCCATGCCGCCCGCTCCAAGCTTCGAGATGATCCGGTATTTTGATAAGGCGCTGAGTGCGTTCATTTCAATCACTACTGAAAGGAGATGACGGCGCGGCTAGTTAGCCATCTTTTCGCGGTTGAGGATGAGGACCGGCGCTACGCGAGCTGGGAATACCCCCCGCGGAAATATGCTAGAGGTTTGCATTCGGCGACACCGGTCGATTCGACCTCGCCAACTATGATGGTATGATCGCCGCCGGGATACGCATGCACCACGCGGCATTCGAGGTAAGCGAGTGCGCCTTCCAGCAACGGCAACCCGGTTACGCCCTCGGTGTAGCGGGTGCCGTTGAATCGATCTTGATCCTTCGACGCAAACCGCCGGGAGAGATGCTCTTGATCTTCGGCCAGGATGTTGACCGCGAAGTATGTGCCCTCAGCAAAGCGGCCATGCACAGACGCGCGCTTGTCTATACAGGCAAGGACCAGCGGCGGTTCTAACGACACGGATGCGAATGCGCTCACCGTCATTCCTACCGGCCGATTGTCCTCGCCTCTGGTGGTAACGACTGTCACGCCGCTGACGAAGCGGCCCAGCGCAGCCCGGAACTCGTCCTTGTTTACTGACATCACTGCTTACCGACATCACCGTCTGGCTCTGGCCCGTAGCCAGTGGCGAGTTATCAGCTAACAACCGGCAACGGACAACTTGACAATGGTCTACTGCGGCTTGTACTTATCGATCAGTTGCTGCATTCCATCGATTGAGCCGCCATGACGATACGCGTAATAGCTCCGAAGATCCTCCAGCATCTGATCGTGAAGCTGCTGATACGGCGGCTTTCCGTCCGACAACGCCACCGCATGAGCATACCTGTCTATGACTTCATCCATCTTCGCGTGCGCTTGCTTGAGCATCGCGTCCTTGAGCGGGCCCGTTGAAGCCGACTTATATTCCTTCGCGATCTGCTCGTATTCCTCGTTGAGCATTGTGCCAATCAGTACATAAGTGAACGGGTCCCCCGAATTCAGCGAGACCGACTTATCGAGTTTGGCTCGCGCGTCAGCTTTGTTTCCCGTCATCAAAGCAAGCATGCCAAGTGTTTGATAAATTATCGGCAACCATTTGGTCTGATATTCGCTCCACCGAGCGTCATCAAACGCCTCCGGTTTCTTGCCCGCCTCGATCAGCTCAACAGCCTTGGCGCCATACTGTTGGCTCTGCGCTACGAACTTCGGGTTCTGCTTCTTAGCTTGTTCGGCCCCTTCGATCACGGCTTCAGTCAGAACAGAAATGTCGTTCGGGTTCCTGGCCAGGTAGGTTGCGATCAGTCGGAACGCGTCATCGGGGCGTTTCTCTTTGAGGTACGCATCGATCAAGATCGGCATGATGACGTCAGCATCACCGGGCTCCTTGAACACGGTTAGTATGTTCTCAAGCTGCGCAATTCGTTGCGGGCCGTCCTGGAGCTTTTCCGCTTCGCGAGCAACATAGGTCACAATCTGTGTTCTTTGTAAGCTCTTCGGATATTTCTTAACGAACTCGCCCGCTGCTAGAATCTTTGCCGGAAGATCGAGCGCCGACTGGACCTTGGCAGCAGCCTCCTGCTCGCCCTTCGACACAGCGCTCTGTTTGGCCTGGTCCTTTGATTGATCTTTGGCCTGCCACGCGTCAAGCCTGTATCCGGGCGCCGCCGAAAGCAACGTCGAGCCCTGGGCGACGAGAGCTGATAACGCGCATATGGCGACTGCCTTCATTATACGAGATGGTGTGGGTTGCATTACGTACCTCGTTCTTCATTAGAGTCAGAGTCTGGGCGCGAGCGGTTCCGCTTTCAGAGGTGGATATTGTGCAGTATCGCTGCGCGCGTTGGCAAGTCAGGGGAAAATCGATTGGTCCACAGATTACGCAGATGACGCAGATTTCCCAGATTGGGACAACCGGCGAACCTTTTCTACTGATTTTTCATCCGTCTCTTGTCTGCGTAATCTGTGGATAAATGGAATCAATGGTCAAATGGAATCAATGGTCTTGTATCATCCGCGCTCGAACGACTAATATTCCAACAGCAGCCGCGAGGGCAAACCCCGACCGTATTTACAACCGGAGGAGATATGAAATCTAAGCTTTATTCGGCCGCCGCAGCGCTGGTGTTGATAGCGTTAGCCGGAACCGCTTCTGCGCAGGACTGGGACCGCGCTGTTTCGTTGTTCAACCAGAAGCAGTATCGCCCGGCGATCCGCGAGTTTCACGCGGTGCTGAAAGCGAATCCCGATGCCTGGAAATCTTGGTACTACATCGGAGCCAGTCACTTCGCGCTCCAGAGTTACCCGGACTCGGTCGATGCATTTCAGAATTACATCAAAGCCGCCGGAAACGACGATAACGCACAATCGACCGGAAGCTATTTCATCGGCATGTCATATTATCAACTGAAGGAGTACGACAAGGCGGCGCCGGCGCTCGCCCGTTACATCGCCTTGTCCGACAAAACGCAGCAGAAGGTGGATACCACCGCACGCGCCGCACTCGGCCGCTGCTACTTCTTCACCAATCGTTTCAGTGAGGCAATTCCCGTCTTGACCACCGCCGCGGCTGAGATGAAAACGAACGCGACGAACTATTACTACATCGGCTTCGCGCATAACAAACTGGGCCACACCGATCAAGCGGTCGTTGCTATCAATCAGAGCCTGGCGATCGATCCGAAAGACGCGGACTCGCTTACGCTGCTTTGCGATATTTACTTCTCTCAGCTTCGGCAGAATCCGGCGATGGCCAGGCAGGTCATTTCGGTCGGCGAACGGCTGATAGCAGTTCGCGATGACGAACGAGCGTGGGGTTTACTTGGCCAGGCTTACTTGATCGACAAACAATACGTGAAGGCTGCTCCGCTTCTTGATAAATTCGCTCGCGCGCACGTGGAGTCAAGCGGCGCATGGTACAACCTTGGCGTAGCTCTGTCGCGATCTTCACAATGGAAGCCGGCGGCAGATGCGTTGGAGAAAACGATCAAGATTGCGCCTACAAACATGGCTGCGCTACTCGAACTGGGCTACGTCTACGAGAGTGATAAGCAATACGACAAGGCGCTGGCCGCGTATCAACATGCTTATGAGGCATCGGGCCAACGCGATGAGACTGCACGGGCAGGCATCGACCGCGTGAAGCAGGTAAAACCGCAGGGTCAGTGATAAGCACGAGGCGGATTAAACCACGAAGGCCCAAAGCCACAACTTTTCTTCGTGGCTTCGTGCCTTTGTGGTTTAGATTTCTTCCCTGAGCACTTCCCCATCGGAATCAATGCCGTTAATCCGCTCCGCCCCTTCGAACGCAAGCGCGATTAGATTGATCTCCCTGCTCTCGCCTGGGCCCAAGCTGAGGGCTTCGCCGCGAGCTGCGGCGTGCGACAGCACCGGCAATGTCGCGCAGGGCTCTAACGCGATGTTGTAAGTTGCACTCCACCACGGATAGTCGCGCCCACCCCGATAGACCTGCCAATACCACAACTGCTTAAACACATCCGCTGGATAACGCAGCCCGAAGCCGATGCCAAGACGGGTATTAGTTACGGCGTACCAGCCGTCGGTGATTCCTTCCAGAAATACCATATCGCTGGCCGCTGCGTCAGGACCGGGAATGCGCGATAGATCGACCGAGCTGCCATCGGTTCCTTCGGCGATTGGCCAGGCGGAAACCTGCTCTGGCTTAAGCCGGGAAGTCGCGGGAGTGAAGTCCGCGATTGTCCGGACGCGGCAGCTCGGCAGGTCCACTCGACAGCTCTCGTCGATGAAGGGCCAGCCGAATGCCGGATGATGTCCCCAAGTGAAATTCACTTCTTGTCCGCTCTCATTGGTGACGCGTTCGTGAACCCGCAGCACGGCTTCGTCGCGGCGGAGACTGACGGTCTTCACAAGATGGAACGGA
>JADGNW010000403.1 GCA_017883315.1 Blastocatellia bacterium
AAACAGCTCGAGATCGTACTTGATTCGGCTCAGATCAACGGTGACGGTGGTATGAATCACGGGCGGGTTTTAGCAGCATCGAGAGATCGAGGTCAAGCAAACTCATTCGGGTTGACTCGGTTGTTGACGCGTCTTACGATCCGGTCACCAGGTCATCAGCGATGACCGATGAAGAGTTCAAGTGTCATGCCAAAATACGTAACGCTTCTGCGGGCAATCAATGTTGGCGGTCATACCGTGAAGATGGAGCACCTCCGCTCGCTGTTTGAGACTCTCGGGTTCTCCAATGTCGAGACCTTCATCGCCAGCGGGAATGTAATCTTTGACTCAACAGTCAGGAACACAAAGACTCTTGAAAAAAAGATAGAAACCCATCTGCTGGAGCAACTCGGTTATGAAGCGGCAACGTTTCTAAGATCGACATCAGAACTGGCGGCAATAGCTCAGCACAAACCTTTCAGTGATCGGGAACTGGCCAAAGAAGGCCATACACTGTACGCCGGATTCTTGGCGGAAGCTCCGAGCGAGGAAGCGCAACAAGTCGTTCTCTCAAAGACGACACCGGTCGATGATTTCAGCTTCCGTGACCGGGAATTGTATTGGCTCTTGCGAACGAGATTCTCGGAAAGCCAATTCAAAGGGAACCTGGAAAAGAGCCTTGGTATGCAGCTAACGTTACGCAGCGCTACTACGGTGAGAAAGCTGGCGGCTAAGTATGGGGGAGATCATCTATGAACATCCAAATAGCACGTGAAGTACTCCTATGGTGTTCGATCATCAACTATGGGTTGCTGGTCGTGTGGTTCCTGCTCCTCGTGCTTCTACACGAATGGCTGTACCGGCTCTGGGGCAAGTGGTTTCGCCTATCAGCGGAGCAGTTAGACGCAATCAACTTCGCCGGAATGGTGCTCTTCAAGTTAGGTGTACTCCTGTTCAACGTGGTCCCGTATATCGCCCTGCGAATAGTTGGTTGATCGATAAGAGGCAAAAGGACCCAAGGGTTCAGACCGGCCTGACGTCGAAGAGTTTCTACAGCAGTCCCGTTTGGGCTGTTGAGTTCAGTGTCTCTGCGCTCGCCACTCCGCAATGTGCATCTCGCGCAGTTTGAACTTCTGAACCTTGCCTGATGCGGTCATCGGGAACTCGGCGACGAAGCGAATGTGACGAGGGATCTTGAACCGCGCGATCCGGCCTTCGCAGAAGTCGCGAATCTCTTCAGGGGTTGCGGTCTCGCCCTGACTCAGCTTGATGGCTGCGGCGACGTCTTCCCCCAATCTTTCATCAGGTATGCCGTAAACATACACATCGACAATTTTCGGATTGGTACGGAGCAAGTCTTCGATCTCCTTCGGCGCAATGTTCTCGCCGCCGCGAATGATGATCTCTTTTATGCGGCCGGTGATCCTGACGTAACCTTCGGCGTCCATCGTCGCCTGATCGCCGGTGTGCAGCCAGCCGTCGCCGTCGATAGCTTCGCTGGTCGCTTTCGGATTGTTGTAGTAACCCTTCATCACGTTGTAGCCGCGACAGCACAACTCCCCAGCGTGTCCCGGCGCGCATTCTTCGGCGGTCGCCGGATCGACGATCTTTATTTCGACTTCGGGCAGCGCGCGGCCAACGGTCTGCGTGCGAAGCTCAACGCTGTCGAGGCGCGGCGTCAAAGTGATTCCGGGAGACGCTTCCGTCAAGCCATAAGCAATAGCGAGTTCGGTCAAATGCATGCGCTCCATGACCTTGCGCATCAGCGGCTCCGGGCACAGCGCGCCCGCCATGATTCCAGTTCTCAGACTCGACATGTCAAAGTTGTGATAGTCCAGTTGCTCGAGCTCCGCGAGGAACATCGTCGGCACTCCGTAGAGCGTCGTGCACCTCTCTTGCTCGACATATTGAAGTACGTGTAGCGGATCAAAAGTTTCCAGCGGCACCAGCGCAGCGGCGTGCGTGTACGCCCCCAACACGCCGATCACGCAGCCAAAGCAGTGAAAGAACGGGACCGGCACGCAGAGCTTGTCGGCAGGCGTCAGCGCGAGACCTTCTGCAAGCCAATACCCGTTGTTGACTATGTTGCGGTTGGTGAGCATCACTCCTTTAGGAAAGCCGGTTGTGCCCGACGTGTATTGCATGTTGATCACGGTGTCGAGGCTTTGCATCGTCAGGTGCGCGTCCAATTGTTCGTCGCTCACTTTATCCGACCGCGCGAGCAGCGAATCATAACGAATCATTCCCGCGGGGTGTTCGTCACCGATGTAGATCACGTTCCGAAGGAAGGGCAGCTTGATCGAGTGCAGCGCTCCCTCTTCAGCGGCAGCCAGCTCAGGCACCACGTCATAGACACTTTGCACGTAATCAACATCGCGAAAGCCTGCGACGGTGATCAGCGTGTTGCTTTCAGATTGCTTGAGCAGGTATTCGATCTCGGCCGCGCGAAGGCTGGTATTGACCGTGACCAGCACCGCTCCGATCTTAGCCAGCGCGAACTGCAACACGACCCACTCGGGAACATTAGGCGCCCACAGCGCTACGCGGTCGCCGGTTTCGATGCCGAGGCTGAGCAGGCCTTTGGCGATCTCGCGCGCCATCCATTCAAGCTGGTTAAAGTCGTAGCGCAGGCCGCGATCCGGATAGATCAGAGCTTCATTCTGCGGATAGTCTCGCGCCAGCAGTGCGAGCAGCTCACCCACGCTGACGTTTCGGTATGCGCGGGGTCTTTCAAAGGCTTCGCTGGACATGCTGCCTCCTTCGCAACTTTCGATCGTCAGTGCTCATTACCAATCTCATCGTCCTCTGGCAATGACCCGAAGTATCTTAGCCAGCCGTTGAGATCGCCGGCTTCGAATTGCTCGCCATCCTCTACTTTCGGCTGTGAATTGAGGATATTGTCGATCTGCTTTCTGAATTCTCCCGACCTAACAACCGTTGCTCCTCTCGAGCGCACCAGAAACCCGAGATGTCGATCCGAGGTAACAACGGTGAGTCCCCGCGGGTCCTGTGAATTCTCTACAAGGCGTTCGATTCGGGTATCGGCGTCCGAGCCTGGTTCGGCGTACAAGACCTTCACCCCGAGAAACGCGGATCCTTCGGGGGCTTCACGGTCGGGCGCTCCATCAAAGACCACGGTCACGCGGGTCACCTTCGCTCTGGCAAACGCTGCTGTCTTCCTTAGCAGCGAACGTCGGGCGTTCGGCTTATCGCGGTGCCATCCCGGAGTCTGCCCCATCACGTTGTTACCATCGATGATGTAAGCCATAAACACACGGAGTTTTCTCTACGAAGGGAATTCTAGTCCTATCGCAGCTTGATTGAAAACTTTCGAGGGGTGCGCGCGCAAAAGGAAAGGCGCCAAGCAGTGCGGACTCGAGTCCGGGCTGCCTGGCGCAATTTCGTTTACGAATTTTGGTTGGACGATTCCCTACGGATGACGGTGTACTGGCGCCGGCGCTCCGCTACTGGAGCCTCGGCCCGGGTCGCTTTGTATGGACGGTCGCGGAGTAGGCTGCGGTAGATCACGATGCTGCGGCGGTGGATCATGATGATGACCGCCTCCGGCGTTCCCACCGCCAGAACTACCACCACTGCCACCGGATCCGCCACTACCGGAAGAGCCGCCTCGATTGCCGCTACCTCCACTGCCGCCGGACGAGCCGCCGCTATAGTAGCCCGGCCATGCAAACCGATACCAGTACGGATTGTAATTGGAGTAACCCCAGCCATAGGGCGAAGAGAAGCCGCCGGTGAACGGCAAGAATGTGTAGCAACGACAGAACGGATCGTAGATCCACGCGTTGTTGTTCATGAACGCCATTCCGCTCGCGCTTCTTATGCCTCGATTGGACAGACTGCTGTTTGCCGCGATCAACGCCTTCGCGCGCGCCTTGCTCCAATCATCGAGTGCATCGACTTCCTGCTTGTTCAACTTCGCGATAACCG
>JADGNW010000404.1 GCA_017883315.1 Blastocatellia bacterium
CAACGCCGCGACGGGTCTCGACTATGCCCAGGCGTTCAAGCTCGGCGTAGACCTTGGCTACGGTGTTAGCGTTGATTCGCAAGTCAACGGCGAGTTGCCGGACGGTAGGCAGTTGATCGCCTAACGCTAGTTTTCCTGTAGCGATGGAGAATCGAATTGCTCGCTCGAGCTGATGGTAGAGCGGTGTCGGATGCCCAGCGTCAATGTTGAAAGAAAGACTCATTGTCCTATTGTACTACGGCAATAGTACAATCAATGTTCAAAAAGTCAAGCTCGACCTAGGGACGAAAATGCGCTGGCTGCCTTGACGCGAGGATTCAGATGGACCTTGTGAAAGTTCACCGAGGCAAGAGCCCGGGTTGCTGAGGCCCTGCCAAAGGTGCGCATCAACTCTTTGAACCGCCGAGTAATTGCGAGGTCAAGCGTCGGTTAGGTTAGGTAGGCGTACAGTTCATCCAATATTGGTCGAGCTCGGAATTGGTGGCGGGTCGTCAGTAATCCTCAAGCAGCGACAGAAGCGGTCCAAACGAAGTACCCTTGAGGGAGTTAACCAGCTTCCGGTCATCCGTGATTATCTGGCAGCCGAACTGCGCGGCAAGTGCAACATACAAGCTATCGTAGATTGTTCGCTGTGTACCTGTGGCTATCTCGAACGCTTCATCGACCAGATCCAGCGAGGAGTAATAATCAATCGGGAGCGATTGAAACTCGGTAAGGATGCGTTGGCCTTCGCTTATGGTGATCTCGCCTCGCTGCGTCGATTTCTTCCAGAGAATGTTGGCAAACTCCGAGGGTAACAAGTCAGGCGCAATTAATTCGTGACTATCCGCAAAGAACCTCGCGGCCAAGTCAGAATGAACTTCCGGTACGTAGAGCTTGACCGCGACGCTAGCGTCCAGAACGTAGCGGCTCATCGCTCGCGGTCCTCTGCCATCAGTTCGGTGCTGTCGCTATGAACGCGGCCCGCGAGTTGAAGGCGAATCTGCTCCGCGACCTTCAAAGCGTCTTCCAAACTTCTGGCCGTCTGACTCGAAGCGGCAAAGCTCGAAACCTTACGAGCGATGTGCTCCTGCCTTTCATTCAACACCTCATTAATCTGGTTAGCCATATAGGGATCTCCTCAACCTTTGCCGATTCGCCGAGTCGTCGCCTTCGCTCGTAGTCATTGTATCCCGATTAGGGTTGCCCGGCCGAACGAAAATCTACCTTCTCGTACTTGTTGGCTGATTTGCCCATGCATGACTCAACATTCAGCCGAATGGTAGAATCAATGACGCATTTAGACTACTCGCCGATTTTATGCTGCGACGGGTCGAGGCAAATAGGTCAACTCAAGGAGAGATTCAATGCGATTCAGAAACGCGCTGCTTGCAGCGACGATTACGATTACACTTTCCTGCGCGGTGTTCGCTCAGGAAGACAAACACGCACACGAACACAACTCGGTCAAAGCTGCGGACTCGATCGCTTCGAGAGTTTCAGACAAGCCGCAGGTCACTGCAACAGATCTCAAACAACGGCTCGACAAGGGCGAGAAAATAACAATCATTGATGCGCGGCACGACCTCGGCGGGCAGATTGTTAAGGGAGCGATTCACGTCCCAATGGACAAGCTGGAAGATTGGGCGAAGGACCTGGACAAGAGCGCGACTATCGTTACCTACTGCACTTGTCCCCACGACGAAGCTGCCGATGCTGAGGTTGAAAAGCTCCGGCAGATGGGGTTCAAGAATGCTTATTCGTTAGCTGGCGGTATGGATGCCGCTCGCGCAGCGGGGATCGAAGTTGTGACACCCGCCGACAAATAAACTCCAGCCGGACGGCTGCAATCCAATTCGGAGGAAAGCATGAAAGCAAAGTTCACTTCAGCATTCGCGGCAGCGCTTGTATGTGCCGCGATATTCGCGATCTCACTCTCGAGCCGCGCAAGCGGCGCGCCGGACAGCGGGGACAAAATGAATTCGATTTACGACTTCACGCTCAAAGACATTGACCACAAAGAAGTCAATCTGGGCCAGTATCGCGGCAAGGTTGTGTTGGTAGTCAACGTAGCCAGCAGATGTGGCTTCACTCCTCAGTACGAAGGACTCCAGAAGGTCTATCTGAAATACAAGGATCGCGGATTTGTGATTCTCGGATTCCCGGCCAACAACTTCATGTTTCAGGAGCCGGGCACCGATGAGGAGATAAAGACCTTCTGCTCCGCAAAGTACAACGTGACCTTTCCGATCTTCTCAAAGATTTCGGTGAAGGGCGACGACATCCATCCGCTGTACAAGTTTCTTACGAGCAAGGACACCAATCCTGATTTTGGCGGCGACATCAAATGGAATTTCAGCAAGTTCCTGTTGGACAAGAGCGGGAAGATCATCGCTCGATTCGAGCCGGCGGTGAAGCCTGAAAGCGATCCGGTGATTCAAGCCATCGAAAAGGCGTTGCAGTAATCGCTAGTCAGTTTGCTGACATTTGTTTGAGAGGGGGCCGCGCGCCCCCTTTTGCTTGCTTGGGCCACACTTCAAGCACCTTCGCGGATTAGTGTGCAACTTGTACGCCTAAGGCGCGCGCCTGTAATCTGTAGCATCTCTTTGAGGGAGACAATCTGGTTTGACCAAGGTCACCAACACACCTCTTGTCCTGATAGTTCTCGACGGGTTTGGCTATTCAGCCCAACGCGAGGGCAACGCTATCGCGCTCGCTCGTACGCCGCACTTCGATGAATGGTACAAGGAGTATCCCCACACGCTCGTCGAAGCATCCGGCCAACACGTCGGGTTGCAAGCGGGGCAGATGGGCAACAGCGAGGTCGGACATTTGAACATCGGCGCCGGACGCGTCGTGCGGATGGATACCTCTCGGATCGATTACGCCATCGAATCCGGCGAGTTCTTTCGCAACGACGCGCTCGTTCAGGCGATGGAACACGCTGCGAGTAGCGACTCGGCTCTACACTTGATCGGATTGGTTTCGCGCGGAGGCGTGCACTCTTCGCAAGAGCATTTGTATGCGCTGCTTCGCCTCGCAAAGGAGCAAAATGTCGAGCGAGTGTTTGTGCATGCATTCCTGGATGGGCGCGACACAGCGCCGGATTCAGGAGCGGGTTACACCGCCGAGCTGGTTCAAAAGATGGGCGAATACGGCATCGGGCGAGTCGCGTCTGTAATCGGCCGCTACTATGCGATGGATCGAGATATGCGATGGGAGAGGACCGAGCTGGCGTATCGACTCCTTCGCTACGGCGAAGGCCGCGCGCGCCGTGACCCGGTTGACGCGATTCGTGAGTCCTACGGCGAGGGAGTCACCGACGAGTTCGTGAAACCGATCGTGATTGCGGACGACAGCGACAAGCCGGCGGGGACGATCAGGAATGGCGACAGCGTGATCTTTTTCAACTTCCGGTCGGATCGCGCGCGCCAGATCACTCGCGCGTTCACCGAGGATGAATTCACCTTTTTCGATCGAGGCCCGAAGCCGGATATCCGATTCACTTGTATGACTTATTACGACCGGCAGTTTCATTTGCCGGTAGCGTTCAGACCCGCGCATCACGAGCAGATACTCGCCGACGTGTTCGCGCAAGCCGGGCTCAGGAATTTGCGCATCGCCGAGACCGAAAAGTACGCGCACGTCACCTTCTTTTTCAACGGCGGAGTCGAACCGGTCTTTCCCGGCGAGGAGCGAATTCTGATCCCGTCACCGAAGGTCGCGACCTATGATTTGCAACCCGAGATGAGCGCGTACGGCATCACCGCTGAAGTCGTGAAGCAAATAAGCGGCGGGAGCTTCGACGTGGTGATTATGAACTACGCGAACGCTGATATGGTCGGGCACACCGGCAATCTCGAAGCAACGATCAAAGCGGTCGAGGTGATCGACGAATGTCTCGGCCGAGTGGTCGCGGCGACGCGAGCCAAAGGCGGCACGGTTATCATCACCGCCGATCACGGCAACGCCGAACAGATGATCGATCCGGTGACCGGACAGATATTCACCGCGCACACGACGAACCCAGTGCCGGTGATTCTCATTAGCGATCGTCAATGCCGATTGCGCGAAGGTGGATCGTTGAGAGACATCGCGCCTACGATGCTCGCGATACTAGGGCTCACGAAGCCTGAACAAATGACGGGGCTGGATTTGAGGATAGAGGATTGAAGATTGGGGATCGCAGAAGAAGAACAATTTTCCATTTGCCATTTGTCATTTTCCATATTTTCCATTTGTCATCGCGCGCTTTCTTGATGACAACAATGACAAATGAGAAATGG
This sequence comes from Blastocatellia bacterium, assembly GCA_017883315.1. Classification (GTDB taxonomy): domain Bacteria; phylum Acidobacteriota; class Blastocatellia; order UBA7656; family UBA7656; genus Onstottus_A. Next base: position 4,266 of record JADGNW010000404.1, read on the forward strand.
AAAATGGCAAATGGAAAATTTCAGGCAGCATTCTCTATCTGACGACAAAGGGTAAACAATGAAAGTTGGACTGGTAGGTTTCGCTGGGTCGGGCAAGACGACCATATTCAATACGCTGACCGGCCTCACCGCTGAAGTTGGCGGCTACGGCGCGCGTGAGAAGGCTAATATTGGGGTGATAAAAGTCCCCGATCATCGCGTCGATAAGCTGGCGCTGATCTTCAACCCGAAGAAGAAGACTTATGCGGAGATCAGCTTCGTCGACGTTGCCGGTCCGCAAGCAGAAGACGCTGAGCAAGCCCAATCCGGTCTTGACCCGAAGCTCGTGCAACACATGCGCGAGGCCGATGCGCTGGTTCATGTCGTGCGCGCTTTCGACAATCCGATACTCTTGCAGGCGGCCGATCCAGCGCGCGACATACGCGCGTTTGACGATGAACTCATCCTCACCGATCTCGTTCAGATCGAAAACCGCATCGTGCGTTTGAAGAAGGAGAAAGACTCGGCCCGCGAGAGCGAGTTGATGGCGCGCCTGAAGACCGCGCTCGAGGAAGAGCGCCTCCTTCGCGACCTCGAACTTACTCACGAAGAACTCGCGATGATTGCGGGGTTTCGATTCTTGAGCCTGAAGCCGCTGCTTGTGTTGATCAATCAGCCGGAGGAAGCGGCTGGAGACGGCGTGCCGGCCGGAGTCAACGAGCTCGCCGAATCGAAGAAGCTTGCCACAATTGCCATGTCCGGCAAGGTCGAGATGGAAATCGCACAGCTTGCGCCCGAAGAACAACGTGAGTTCCTCCAAGCTGTTGGGATATCTGAACCCGCGCGCGATCGATTCATTCGCGCGGCGTATTCGCTCCTCGACTTGATCAGCTTCTTGACGTCAGGCGAAGACGAATGCCGCGCCTGGTCGATCAAGCGCGGGACCACCGCGCACAAGGCGGCGGGCGTGATTCACTCTGACATCGAGCGCGGGTTCATAAGAGCGGAAGTCACTCGATTCGATGACCTCGCGGAACTGGGCAGCGAGGCGCGTTGCCGCGAGCAGGGCAAACTCAAACTGGAAGGGAAGGACTACATCGTGCAGGACGGGGATGTGGCTCATTTCAGATTCAATGTCTAAGACAGGTCCGTTGTCCGTAGTCCGTAGTCCGTTGGCAGGGGACAGGAATCCTTCCGCCGAAGCACGCTCGCGCGATGGCGACAACCAGCCAAACCCCGACAGACTAATAACTACTACGGACCACGCACTACGGACTACTGACTTCCGAGTCGTGCTGTTCGACATCGACGGCACGTTGATCAAGACCGTTCGACGCAGCGAATATCGCGAGCTTATTCACGAGATGCTGCTAGACGTCTTCGGCACGTGCGGGCGAATCAACGAAGTAGACTTCGCCGGCAAGACTGACCTGGCGATCTACCGCGAAGCGCTCGAGTGCGAAGGCATCACGCCCGCGCACATACGGGAGCGACTGTCGATGATCGAAGCCGCGACCGTAGAGATTCTCAATCACCTCTCTTCAACTGGCCAAGTGTTTCAGCTCTGTCCCGGTGTGCGCGAACTTCTTGATGCCCTGTCAGATGATTCACGGTTTTTGCCGAGCTTGCTGACCGGTAACGTTGAGAAGCTGGCAGAAGCGAAGCTGCGAGTTGCGGGAATCTGGCACTATTTTCAACGCCGTGGCGCATTCGGAAGCGACGACGAAGACCGCGATCATCTGCCGGCAATTGCCGCTGAAAGAATCAGCGCTCATTTAGGGCGCGCGCTTATGCCCGGGCAATTCATCATCGTGGGAGATACGCCTCGCGACATCTCGTGCGCGCGACATTTCGGCGCGCGAGTGCTCGCGGTAGCTTCCGGCCAGCACACCGTCGACCAATTGAGGCATTACTCGCCCGACGCTTTGCTTGCAGATTTGAGCGACACTCCCGCAGTAGTCGCGTTGCTCGCTGAGACTTGAAAATAGCGCTTCAGCTAAGATGTCGCCGATGATAGAATAGCGCTGCTCGTCTTGAAGCAGGTGGGGCAATCATCAACTCCTGGCTCGATCCGCACCGGCAGTGTTATCGGCAAGGTGCTGTTCGAAAGCGGAGGCTCCATGAAACTGCGCTTCACGTTGAACGTGATTTTACTCCTATCGTTGCTTGCATCGGCGTCAGGAAAGCAAGCGGCGGCCACCTCGAGCCAAACACCTCAGAACAACCCCGCCAAAGACAAAGAAGTCGTGCGGATTTCGGTCACACTAGTTCAAGTGGACGTGACGGTGACTGACGGGAAGGGAAGATCAATTACTGATCTTAAACCCGAGGACTTCGAGGTCTTTCAAAACAACAAGCCGCGGCATATTACGAACTTCTCGTACGTAGCGGCGCAGCCCAATCAAGCCGCGCCTTCCGTTGCTGCCCGGTGTGCGGCGAAGGACTCGCCGGCTGAACCACCGGCGCCGCCTCCCCGGCTGAAGCCCGAGCAGGTGCGCCGCGCGATAGCGTTGGTAGTCGATGACCTCACGCTTTCGTTTGAAGGCACGGCTTCCGTCAAGCAGGCACTCAGGAAATTCGTCGACGAGCAAATGCAGCCCGGCGACCTGGTAGAGATCATTCGTACAAGCGCAAGCACCAGTGCTTTGAATGGTGTCACTGACGACAAGAGACATCTTCAAGCAGCAATCGAGAGCTTGCGTTTGTCGGCAGCCGGTTCGGGCCTGCGTGCACTCGATCCAATCGACCTGCGGCCATTCACGGTGTTGGCGGATGTTAATGGGTTTCGTGAGGATCTAGGCATTCGAAAAGATGCGTTTGCTGTCGGTACGCTTGGAACACTCAGTTTGGTTGTTAAGGGGTTAGCGCAGCTACCTGGCCGCAAAGTTTTGATCTTCTTTTCAGAGGGCTTTCCGCTTATCGTCCGTGATCGGAGCGGGGGAGGCGGCCGATTTGAGAAGCGCCACATAGTTGCCGATGCCACGGAGCAGCTTATTGATTCGGCTAACCGCGCGTCTGTCGTCATTTATTCAATAGACAGTCGGAGTATTGCGACGCCGTTCCTGACCGCCGTAGATGACCTTTCGACGGTCCTGCAGACTGAAGGCATCGAAGGTGTTCATCGCCGGCTCGGTAATCGGAACGCTGATTACTCCGACACTCAGCAAACCTTGAGCGAGTTGGCGCATGCTACTGGCGGCCTTTTGTTGCGCACGAACGATCTTGGGCAAGCTGTCCAACGAGCGATTGCCGATCAACGAGGTTACTATCTGATTGGGTTTGTGCCTGATGACTCTACACTCAAGTCCGAGAAAGGCAGCGAGCTTCAAAATATCGCCGTCAAAGTTAAGCAGTCCGGCTATCGCGTTCGCACGCGCACGGGCTTCTACGGTGTGACTGACGAAGAGACGCGGCCGTTGAAGGCAAGCGCCGGGAAACAACTGCTGAATGCGCTGGCTTCACCGTTCGGCGCGAAGGACATACGCGTGCGGATGACAAGCCAATTCTGGCAGGACAAGAAAGGCGAGGCGTTCGTGAACGCGATGGTTCACATCGACGCTAATGACATGATGTTCGAAGAGACGGTGACTGGCTGGCGAAGAGCAACGTTTGAAATAGCGGCTTTCACCTTTGGCGACAACGGGCAGGTCATTGACCAAAGCGATCGCGGCTACATTCTGAGCATGTCGGATAAGGATTATCGCCGCACGCTCGAAAAGGGCATCTTTTATCGGATCAATCTTCCGATTAAGAAACCGGGCGCCTATCAACTGCGGGCTGCGGTGCTGGATCAACAGTCAAAGAAGCTCGGGTCGGTGAATGAGTTCATCGAGATACCTGATCTGAAGAAAGGGACGTTGACGTTGTCGGGTCTGATCGTGCGAGGCTCGGCTTCACCGTCGAACGCTCGAGCCGGAAAGCAGACGATCGGGCAAGAAGGGCGAGTCGAGGACACCGATCCGCAGACAAGTCCGGCGGTGCGGAGGTTTCGGGGCGGGATGATCGCGGAGTACGGATATGTAATCTATAATGCGAAAGTAGATAAAGCTACAGGGAGGGAGGAACTTGCGACCCAACTCAAGCTTTATCGCGAAGGCCGGCTGGTCTATGACGGCGGTGTTCGCCCATTCGATCCCAAAGAGCGGACGGACCTGGGGCAGTTGATTGCGGGCGGGAGCGTCAAACTGGGAAACGATCTGACGCCCGGCGAATACGCCTTACAGGTGATCGTGATCGACAAGCTGGCAAAAGTGAAGGAGCAGGTGGCAACGAACTGGATTGACTTTGAAATTGTTCGATGAGGAGGTTGCTGATGCGAGTAAATGTAGCACTCCTGTGCGTTGTTCTGTCAGCGGCATGTGCGCCGGTATTCTCTCAGAACAAACCCGATGAAGCTCGACCACGCGATTCACAAAAGACCAGTCAGGAGAAGCCGGGATCTTCAAAGGAAGACGTCGTTCGGATTTCCGTGACGCTGGTTCAAGTGGACGCCGTCGTTGCCGACAAGAAAGGCAACCCGGTTACCGATCTTCAAAAGGATGATTTTGAAATCTACGAAGACGGCAAACGACAATTCATTACAAACTTTTCATTCGTCCCAACACAGCCATCCGTAACACCAGAGCCAAAACTCTCCCCTCAAGTCAAGGGGACAGCGCCCGTGCCTTCGCCGCCCGTTCGCTTGAAGCCCGAGCAGGTACGCCGAACTATTGCGATTGTCGTTGATGATCTGAACTTGGCAATGGCCTCCGCCGAGGCGGTGAGGTATCACCTGCGAAAGTTCGTTGACCAACAAATGCAACCCGGTGACCTTGTCGCGATTATCAGAGCCAGCGGCGGGATGGGTGCGTTGCAACAGTTCACCGCCGACAAGCGGCAATTGTATCCGGCCATTGAGAGGGTTCGCTGGAATCCTAGGGCCCGCCAAGCCGGAGCATTCGCTCCGATCGACGACGCGCCTCTGGAGAGCAGAAGGACGGGCGCAATAGGCGACGGCGGCGACAGAGGAAGGCAGCGGCTTAAGGACGATTTGGAGGACTTCCGCGAACAACTGTTCGCCGTGGGGATCCTCGGCGCACTCAATTATGTTGTGCGTGGACTAAGGGAGCTCCCGGGCCGCAAGTCAGTAATGTTCATCTCGGAGGGTTTCAATCTTCCAAGTCAAAGTTTTGCGCGGCGAGGGGCGCTTCAGCAGCCGATAGATCGCGTGTCGGCTTCATTGCGTCGTTTGATCGAGTTAGCGAACCGCTCGGCTGTGGTTATCTACTCGATAGATCCGCGGGGTATCGTGGTTCCGATGATTGAGGCCGCTGACGATGTCGGAAGACTCAATTCGCAGCAGCGTAGCGACCTCCTTCGACAACGTACGACTCAGGTATTTGATGAGGAGAATGGTCTGAATTACATGGCACAAGAGACCGGAGGCTTTCTGGTCACTGCTTCGAACGACTTGGGCCGGGGAATCAGGCGCGTGCTTGACGATCAGAACGGCTACTACTTGATTGGCTACGTTCCGGCCGAATCGACTTTCAGGCGGATGGGCGGGCAGCTCGCCTTCCACAAAACTTCTATTAAGCTGAAACGCGCGGGTCTCAACGTTCGCACGCGTGGTGGGTTTCTAGGCGTCACCGATGAAGAAGCGCGCCCAGCCCGGTTGACTCCAGCGCAGCAGTTGACGGCTGCGGTCACATCTCCTTTTACGTCGGGTGACGTTCATCTCAGACTGACTTCGCTGTTCGGCAACGACGTGAAGAACGGTTACTTTGTTCGCTCTCTGCTTCACATTGATGCAAGGGATCTCACGTTCGGCGAAGAGATAGATGGCTGGAGGAACGCCGACATCGACGTGGCCGTGATAGCCTTCGGCGACAATGGCACCGTCGTCGGGCAGAGTACACAGTCTTATTCCGCGCGCGTCCGTGCGAATCGCATGGATCGAACGCTGCGATCCGGACTCATCTTCGCGATGAACCTCCCGCTCAAAAAGGCGGGTGCGTATCAGTTGCGCACGGCTGTGCGAGACGCAAAGTCGCAGAAGATTGGATCTGCTAATCAGTACATCGAGGTCCCCGACGTCAACAAAGGCCGCCCGGTTCTTTCGGCCGTGGTCCTCAGTGGGAATGACCTTCTTGATGAGCCGAACCGGTCGGGATCTTTGGACGACGCAAAGGAAGCAGATGAAGTCCGCCCGGAAGCGGGCCCCGCGGTGCGAAGGCTTCGACCGGGAGACGATTTGAACTACGCATTCGTGGTCTACAACGCGAGAGTAGACAAGGGAACTAACTCTCCCCGGCTATTGATGCAATCGCGCTTGTTTCGCGACGGGAAGCTCGTTTACGAAGGAGAAGCGGCGCCGCTACGGCTTAGCTCTCAACCGGATTGGAAGCGAATAAAGGTTGTCGGAAGCATGAAGCTCGCGAAGACTGCTCAGCCTGGCGACCATATACTCCAGGTTGTCATCATCGATCTACTGGCGAAAGAGAAATATCGCACGGTAACTCAGTGGACGGATTTTGAGGTCGTTAAGTGACGGACATCGACCGCGGCGAAGACGACCAAGTCGTCGGTCACCATGAAGATGATGACCTGTAAGGGCGTCCCTCCGGGGGCGCCCCTCCTCGCGCTAACGAGAAGCTCACCACCGAGGGGCGCCCACGGAGGGACGCCCCTACAAGGTCGGTTCGCTCTTATGAAAGCGGTTGCTTGCGTCTAAAATCGAAAGCCGGAGACACCTGTCCCGTGCGCGGCAGTTTCACGACAACCTTCACCCACGTGCGGTCGGGCACTCGCTTGTTCAGTTTCTTGTCGAAGCTCGAGACGTGCTTATACGTGCCGTTTCCGGTGAAGTAACGGTCCTGGTATTGAACCTTCTTCAACCACGCGTCGTCTACCCAGATCTCGGTTTCGTCAGCGCGGAAGTTCCGGCCCGCCAATTCGAATTCAGGTTTGTCTCCTTCGTTGTATGTCACGCCGTTGATAATCGGCATCGCCCATATGTCGAAGTTGTTCTTTGAGGTTGTCGACGCCGAGTTCCCCGCGCCGTCGTAGACCGTTATCCTCACTTTCGCCTTTTGCGTGTCCATGTCTACTGGCACTTGCCAATCGTAATTCTGTGTGTCTCCGACACTCGGCGCGGTCAAGTCGGCGATTGGCTCGTAGGTATTGCCGTTGTCAGATGAGATCTCGATTACCCGGCGCAGCACGCCAACGTTATCGCCTTCTCTCCACTTAATCGAACTGGTCAGTCCGCCGCCCACCGGGTCGGTGCCGTTGTGAGAGAGCAACGTTACGGTTGGCGGTGTAGTGTCGGGCGGACCATTCACGATCTCGAAAGGCGTCGCGTCCATGGCAGAAACCGGCAGGTTCACACCATCGAGAACGGTGACTCTGATCCGGGCCGCTGTGGTTGGCCAGCCTGGAACTCGCCAGTCGTAACTGCGAGCGGTGCCATCGAGCAAGGCGATCGGACTGAACGAAACGCCATCCGGTGAGAACTCGACCCTCTGGCTCTGAATTCCTTTGTCGTCGGATGCACTCCACTGAATTCGCATAGTGCTGCCGACCGTGAGATGCTCGCCTCCGGCGGGAGTGGTTAGGCTTACACTCGGAGGCGAGTCAACCAGACCGCCTCCGCCGCTATCGACGTTATAGACCACCAGCGCGAAGTCTTGATCAGTCAGGTCGGCATTGCCGGGCACGCCATCGCCCGCGATGTTCGCCGCTACTATCCGGATCGTGAAGTTTCCAGAGACACCCTGCGGAGCCCAGACACCTTCAACGTTGTTGAGCCGGTCGGCAGATCCACCTTCGATGGAGACATCGCCGGAAAATTGATTGCCTAAATATGTCTTGCCACCGACATCCACTTGCAGGTCGAGGTCGTTGACTACTGGACTCGCGAGCGGATTTCCGGGCGCGTCCGTCCACGCCAGCGTAACTCGCAGAGGCTTTGATGGATCAGCTATGCGTCCCTGCACAGTGAAGACTTGTCCGCTGTTGGCGAGCACATGATCCTGATCGACGAGAATTCTTGGCACCCCGTCAAGGGCGCGACCGAGACTCATCAGGCCCCAGCCCTGATTTGCTCCCGGCAAAGAGTCTCCGGCCATCAGGCCGGTCATGTAAGACGCCGAGTTAGTCAAGTAAGCCTTCACCATCGCGGGGCTGGGCGGATGGCCTACCGATTGTTCGAAGAGTTGGCGGACTATAGCCGCTCCGCCGGATACTGCCGGAGCAGCGTGGCTGGTTCCGGAGGACCATGTGTAAAGCGATTGACCGAGTGGATAATTGCCCGGCCCGCACACACCGCCCGCATCGTAGCTGCGCGATTGCGACCTCGCTCCCTGGATGTGAGTGCCGGGTGCGACGATGTCGGGTCTTGTGCGGCCGTCAGCAGTTGGGCCACCGGATGAAAACGAGATCAGCGAGGTGACGTCATCTGCGCCGCTTGAGTCAATTTGGCAACCATCGATCCCGGGTCTCAGGTTTTCGCTTGCGCCTACCATTATCACGTTCTTCGCATTGCCGGGTGAGGTCAGCTGACCGCCTGGTCCTTTGTTGCCCGACGAGAAAACTATGGTCATCTCCTGATTGCCCTGTACGGTGGATTGAGCGTCTCTAACCAGAGAGTCGTACGTTTGACAGTCTGTAGTGTAAGTGTTGTTGTACGCGCCCCAACTATTGTTCGAGATGCGAGCGCCGTCTCGATACATCATATCCAGCATCGAGACGAAGGATGGATTCGTGAAGTCTGGCGCAAAGATCTGGGTGACGCCGAGCTTCACGTAAGGATGAGTGCCCAGGCCATACCGATAACCATCCGAATCGACAAATGGAGAGACCGTGTCGACATTGTAACCGCCAACGATGGAGGCATTGATGGTTCCATGTCCCGGCGGGTCCTGCGGCACGATGTCTTGATCGATCGCTCCCACATACCGGGCGTAAATCACGCGCGCCGCGCCGGCCGAATTAAGAAAATCTTTATGCAGAACCTGAGGATCAAGCGAGCCCTGGTCGATGCCGGTGTCCGCCACGTCAACTATGAAATCGGGTGTCGAAGTAATTCCCTTGGACTGGAGCCAGGCGAGGTAGCTCGACTTCGGTTCGCTGCCGGTCAGCTTTCCGGCAAGGATTAGACCTTGTTTCTCGTCGTGCAGCACAGGCTCGGTCCATGGTTCGATCCAAAGCACGTTGCTCATTCGCGCAACATCGGCCAACATCCGCGGCTGAATCTTCAAACGAACGTTGGTGTAATTCAGAATACTTGTTGGCGTACTGATGACCGAAGCCGAAGAGCGCGCTACGAGATCCTGGACATCCCGGGCTGAGTCGGCGGAGCTCAACTGAACTGTAACGGCAATCTCTTCATCTGAGCCGAGAGAGATTTCCGGCGCGATTTTGTAGCTCGGTTTGAAAGCGCCAGTCCATTGAACGAAGGTGCCTTCAGCCGTGAGCCTGTTGATGTTTGCAAGACCGTCGCCGTTGGCGCGAACAAGGTATGCGTTGTTTGGAATGTAAGAGATTATTTCAGCGGCCGACTTCAGCTCGTTGACCCATTGCTTCTTGACGGGCCCAACGAATTGAACAATGTAGAGCTGTTCGCTTGCAGCGTCTGCCTCCCCAAGAGAATTCGCCGCGAGCGGCTCACCCGCAAGCGTGTCGAACGGACTTGCTCGAAGCAACAGCGCGTTCATGTCGTCACGCACCCTCGAGCCGGAGGTAGACTCAACGCTAACGCGCTCGGCTGAAGCGGCAGGAGCTCTCATCAAAACGAAAGCGCCGTAGTCTTCGACGATTGAGCCTCCTTCGGCGAGGATCGAATCGCGCAACGCCGGCTCGTTTGCTTGAATGACCACTTTATGAGTCGGTGAATTGCTGCGATAGGAGACGTCGTATACTCCGCGATTGGCGCGTTGGCCGGATTGTAAGGTGGATGAATCTGAATGCGCAGTAAGCTTGCCGGTTAGAATCAGTGCAAAGACGAATAGCGCTATAGGGAATATGCGAAGTGAGTGTCTAGCCATTGAATGCTCCAGTCTGCGCGAACGAGGGGTGCGCCCGAATTTTCAAGTTCGCTTTTCGGCGTCAATGAGTCTGTCTATAGTCGAAGGGGCAGGCTAATGAACGATAGATCGAAGGGGCAAACGCGAGAGAAACAGCCTGGCTAAACTGTAGCGATCGTAAGTGAGACCGGTCGAACAGTCAATAGTTTTCCCCCTCAACGCAAGGCGGCAGGTGCGGGTCGATTCCAGGCTTGGCCAAGGCTTTGAAGCTCGCGTCAACCAGTGTTACGTTTAGTCGGCGGCCGGCTCACGGAGCGAGCAGATCGGCGCGGCAAACTTTGATGCAAAGTTCACTAATAGAGATAGCGTCCACTCAATCCTCTCCGGTTGAGAAGCGTCTGTTTGCGGAGTACGGCGCAATATTCATTACGGCCGCGACGCCGCCGCCCAAGATCATGTTCAACGATGCGGCCGAAGTAGACGCGTTCCAGGCTTTGCTATCGGTTGATCGCGCCTTCTTCGGAGATCACGAGATAGAGCTTCAAACTAAAGCGCTGGATGCGCTTGGCGCCGCCGCGTCTGATATGGCTGGTCGCGGGGGGGCGATCACTGCGCGCGCGGCTGACTCGGGCAGCCGGTCTTATGAAGATACTGCAAGGCTTTGGACTAGAAACGTAACGCGCGGGCTGCAACATTGGGAATCTCTCTTGCGCATAGGCGCGGAGACGACTCAATCAATCTTGAAGCGGTGCCCAGCCGAGCAAGTAGCTGCGATCCTCAATCTCGAAGACGCTCAGCAGCTTTTTTTTGGGACGTTTTTTGACAAGTCGATTCTCTATTCGGTCGCGGCCCCTGGAGCGTCTCAGCACCTTTCGAAACTCGCCTTTGATGTAGCTGAATTCGAGAACGTGGAAGTCAAAAGCGTGCTCGCCAGCCACGGTTGGTATCGGACCGTTCCAAGTGATTTGCCACATTTCACCTATCTCGGTCGCGACCAGGATGCACTGGGCAGTATGGGTCTGGAATGCGTGAAGCGTGTTTGCGGAACTCAGGAATACGATTTCTGGATTCCCGATCTCGCGCGGCTTCAGATGATCGTACGCTGAGGAAGAGCGCATTGAATGTTCAATAGTGTCTCAACGTTGTGATACGAATGTGAGTCTGAGGACAGAATCGTCGAGCAGCAACGCATGTGTTCAACGCTGTTTGAATCCGCGTTTGTGAGTGTTTGCCGAATCATTTGGTGGATAATCAAGTCAAAAGAGACTCTGATTGGGGAGCAGCCTTCAAACCCAAGAGACGTGGCACAGTGGTTGTTGATACAAAGGCGAGTTCGGATATTAAATCTCGAACACTCACAAGCGTCCACAGCTCGCACGCTCGCTAATTGAAATTATTTTACAAGAGACGCGTGGCGCAGCAAGAGACGGTTGATAGAGAGAGAGGGAGTCTTCCAGCTCCCTCTTTTTCGTTTCTACCGACCTCCTCTTTTCTTTCGAGCGCAAAGCTGTTCGGGGCGACACCGTTTTGCCCTTGACGGCGTTGCGATCCGGAATCGGGTCATACAACCAGGCAGGCGATGAGCGGCCCCATTTGAGCGAAGGCGGAAGGCGCGATGAAGATAGCGGCTGCAGAGAACGGACAAGCCCGGATACTTGTTGTCGAAGACAACACCGACTCGAGAGACATTCTCGCGAAACTCTTGCGGATGAGCGGCTACGAGGTTACATCCGCGTCCGACGGCAAGTGCGGATATGCGGCGGCAATAGAGCAAGTGCCCGACTTGATAATCACCGACATCAACATGCCTGTCATGTGCGGGATCGAGCTGCTAAAGAAGGTGAGACTGGAGAGTCTGCTCAACGGAACGGCGATTCTTGTGGTGACCGCTTTCGGCGATGAAGCGGCGCGTGAAGCAATCGAAGCCGGAGCAGACGCGGTCGCCACAAAGCCATTTGACTTTGATACTTTTGTCGGCACCGTCGAAGAGCTGATCTCTAAGCGGCGGAAGTCAGCTTGAACCTGGCCGCCCGCGAAAACAAGCCTCCGAGTTTCAGACTGATCTGGCCTAACCTGAAACATTCGACGCGCAGAGGAGCGAGGGCTGTTGTGAGAGAAATTACTGTTGCGGCTTAATGCCGGATCTTGCCTCTTGAACTCGCGACAGGATGTCGAAAAGGAGCGGGGACTGTTCTTTCTTGCTTCCTCGAGTAATCTCGCCGACTGGCGCCGTCAGGCGTCCGCTGACCGATACGAGTGACAAGTACAATCGGCTCTGGCTGCCGATTTTGGAAACGTCAACGAAGAGGGACCACTCATGCTGATCCATCAGCCGTGTAGTGATCGGCGCGGTTGTGCCGGCAGCTTCATTGGTCACCGCGAAGTCCTTTGCTGCCTGTAGGACCGCTTCGAATACTTCGATCTGATATTGGGTGAACGAGCCGCTAACGGACCTGCCACTGCCGTCCGACAATAAGATGCTGAAGAGCGCACTCCCTTCGACGGGACCGATGAAGAAGGAAGGGCCGGATGGCGGCCTCAGCCCTTTCTTTTCCATCTCGCGCAGCTTCTTTGCATTCATGTCGGTTGACTGCTTCGGCTTTTCCTGTGCCAGCACCGGCACAGTGTCCGAGATCAGGACCGCCAGCAGGCAAAGCCCAACCAAGCTTCGAGCAAACTTTCCAACGGGGCGTCCTACCAAGCTTCCAACTAAGCTTCCAACTAAGCTTCCAACTAAGCTGCCAACTAGGCGCCCAACCAGGGGTATGATGAACTTCGTTTTCATTCAGACCTTCTCTTCTGAGTTTCCTTCTAAACGCCCGGGCCGGCGGTGAGTTCATTCAAATCGTCGAAAGCGGTTCTTTCTCTCGCGACGGGTTGATCGCGGAAACGACACTGACCTTCTCTACATCGATTTCGTAGGCCGGCTCACCTTTTTTTTTGCGGTCGCCTCTTGCTATGTAAATGATCCCTCCGGGCAGACTCGTGATTATCATGATGCCAAGCCACAATAGGGACAGAGTTGCTGCCAAGTCCTTAGCGTGTTGCGCATCCACTCCGACGGCGACGAACTGAAAGAAAAGTATGTAGGACCACTCTCGCCAGCCGGCGCCGTTGACTGATAACGGTATCATTCCAATCAGTCCTATGGCTGGGATGAACACCAGGTAGTCAATCCAGCCGTGCTGCGTGTGGAGTCCAATCGCGCCGGCCGCAAACATGTTCACAAACGCGCAGCCCACCTGAATTCCCAACGACAAGACCAACGTAACTATTACCAGACTCCATTTGCCCCGATATGAGTTAAACGACTCATACAACCGCTCGACCTTCTCGTCGGCCTTCTTCATCCTGAACAAACTCAGGATACGGTGGAGAACGTTGTAGGACGGCCGATAGAACAACGCGAGATTAGCTGCTACGAAGACGACCCCGATCAACGCAAACATTGGAGCCAGCAGCCACCCATTCTCTGGAGGAAAACGTGTTCCGCCGTATGCTGCAACGGCCGTTCCGGCCAGCAAAAG
>JADGNW010000405.1 GCA_017883315.1 Blastocatellia bacterium
AACGGGAGTTATCTTGCATTCGTTAATTCTGTCACCAAGATCGAACGACGTTAGGCCCGGAGGCCTCGAGTTTGCGCCCACTCTTGTACGGCGTTCCAAGCCGCTGTCACTGCTGCGACCTCGGTCGCGGACAAAGTCCTCGACCCATATTCCGTGAGGTTACGCATCTCGGTAATAGTGTGCATCATCGGAGCTACCTCGCGGGGAAGTACTCCTTCTCTAGACAGCCGGCTAATTCGAGAAGCGACGCCTTCACGATCGGTCCTGCTCCCGCTATCAATGCGATTCAATAGCTGAATGATGGCACGTCGCCAATCGCCGAGTTGAGTCGGCGTGATCGTCGAACCGCTGCTAACCGGATTGTCGGTGTACGCATTCTTTGAGGGCTGCGTTGCCTTCTCACGACAATCCGAGATGTATTTGATCGGATTTACTGCTCCAGGTCTGGTTTCCGTAAACTCGTTCCAATTAAGCGTGGTTGTACCAGCGAATTTAATGTCCGCCATTTCGATCTTCCGCCTACCTGATTCCTCTGGCTCAATAATCTCAATGGGCGTCCCAACATATATTTCGTTTTGAGTACCGTTTTGATCCCGCTTGTAGATGATTACTTTGTTTAAGCGTTTTCCGGGATTGATCACCCAGTTCCCTGTGTAGCCTCGTCCATCTGACTGAACGACAAAACGCCCTCCACGCGTAAAGATCGCGACGGCGGTTTCTCCAGGTTTTACCAGATCACGTACTTTCATTGGTTCTCTTTTCTCCACTCTTTTGTAATCCTATGCTCAGGGTGGTCCCAGAGATCGGAGCCTCCTGCGAGACAGGCGCAGGTCTCTTCAGATGTCTAACGTCTTCTACATCAGTCGCCGAGTTTCTCACGAATATCAAACCGTGTATCACCTCATTTGAATGTCTCGAGTATTATTCTTTCGGCGGATTTGCTTAACTTCGCCGACTCCTCGGTGACCAGTAACGAGTCACGAAAGTGCTTCGAATACCACTTCGTCTTCTTTTCCCACTTCTTTACATAACCAGCATCGTTCAGCTTTCCGAGGTGTTCCCAGTAGTAAGGCTTGCCACGCCATGTGATCGTGAAATCCGGCAGGTAGAGAGTACCGTCGCTTGCGAAAAGCGGTATCTCATACTCAAACGGGATTCCGGCGGCTGTCAGCAGATTTGCAATAATCACTTCTGACTTGGATCTGACCATACAACCAATCAGAGCCTGATGGATTTTTCCTTCCTCATGCCATGGACCGAGATCGACCAAAGGCATTGGCGCAGGACGAAACTCAAACAAGGATGAATTGATTTGTATGAGGTGAGACTTTTCCCTCCGTCGCAGGTCGATTAGCGCCGAGATATCCTGCTCAACCAGGAGAGTACAGTGCCGTGTTGCGCGTGTTAGTGCCGTATAAAAAAGCTCAGGCGAGAGCAATGCGACCTTTGTCTTTGGGACGATCACGTACGTCCGCTCAAACTCACTTCCTTGAGCTTTGTGAACCGATATCGCGTAGGCTAGTTCCAGGTTCTCTTCGACAGGTTGTCTCGGTATCCATCGATCATTTTCGGCTCTTCCAAGTTCGCTACCATAGTTCACCCACTGTTCCTTCTTACGACTGAAGACAACTTGAAAGCGTTTGAGCCAGAAGCTGGTATTCCATTTCCACTTGCCCCCATCAAACCCGTGCGGCTTAACAAACCCTAACTCGCCATTGAAGATCTCGATTCTCTCAGTCTTGCGAGAAACAGTACTATAGGCGTAGGCCATATTACTTTTGGGTCGGTTCCGTATCTGTATTAGCGGACCTTCCCGCGCCCGGCTCCGTTGGTCCCCTTGTCCATCTGAAGCCGAAAGCAGTCGCTCCTCCTCCTCCAGCGAGAGGTAGCGATTGCGTTCGTTGTGCTCCTCGTACTTCCTAACCTGACGGCAAGGATTGGAGTCCGTCATCTTGTCGCGCATTGCGAGCGAGAAGATCTTTGAGATGCACGCCAACTCCCGGTTGACCGATGCCACTCGCCGCTGACGGTCGCTTCGCGTTGGTGCCTTGAGTCTCGCCCTTTTGAACTTCTCTATCAGCATCGGTGTAATTTCTCGAAAGCTCTTTCCAGCGAAATGGTCGAGGACACACCTTCGGCCCATTGTTCGAATCGCAATAAACACGGGGATGCGTCGGGGTGAGATTCTTGCGATGCGATGGTCCTGGATTGACTTCGATCGGGGGTTCATACACATCCCGAGCGAAGCGACAAAGACCGCTAAGCCGCGCAGCATTCCCATGAATCAAGTTGTTCGAGACTTGCTGATAGACCGCAGAGGGTCCCGTGGAAAAGGTGCGTTTGTTTTTGCGAGTCCTAAGACTGGCGGTCTGTTAACGGACATCAAGCACGGCTTCGTTGCCGCATGTGAAGACGCGAAAGTGTTCGACTTTCGGTTTCACGATCTTCGTCACACGGCGGCTACGAGGTTGGCTGACGCCGGCGCTGATCCGTTTGTTATAGCAGAGATACTTGGTCACTCAGATTTGAGAATGACCAAGCGATACACTCACGCGACTGACGAACGAAAGCGTCAGGCACTCGAGCGTCTTGCGCAATTCAGCAACAGGAAACCTGAAAAGCGCAGGGCTTCTCAGACAAATTGTCACAAGATTGTCACAATGAAGGAGCGTAAGGTTGGATAAGTGGTGGAGCCAAGGGGGATCGAACCCCTGACCTCATGACTGCCAGTCATGCGCTCTCCCAGCTGAGCTATGGCCCCACTCTGAATTCAAAGGCTCTGAAGCAATGTCAATGAAGTCTCAATGACGGAGCAGGAATAGTAGCAACCCAATTCCAAGCCGGTCAACTCCAAGCAGGTCAACCGAACGCTAGTCATAGATTCCAACCGGTCAACCGAACGCTAATCCAACGCTAATCAAAAATACCGCGCTCGCAGTATCTCGACGTGATGCTGCTCGTGACCCGCTACGATAAACGCAAGCGCGCGAACCGTCGCCTCGTTGTTGTTAGCCGAGCCTCGCCGGGACCAGGCTTCATCGTCAAGGTTCGAGAACAACGAGATGCTCGAGCGGCGCACGTGTTCGTATTCATTCGCCAGATCATTCAAGCTGCGCTTGTCAAACGCCCCACCGCGAACGTAGTCGTCCTGCTCGAATCCCGCTAGCGGAGTTTCGTCGCCGCGAGCAAAACGCAACGCGCGATATGCAAACACACGCTCACTGTCGACGACGTGACCGATGACTTCTTTTATGCTCCACTTCCCTTCCGCGTATCGAAAGTCGCCGCGAGATTCGGGGATGCTTCGAATCAAAGCGAGCGTGTCGTCGAGCTGTTTTCCTAACATAGCGACTATGTCGCCATCAGGCACGCGCGAAATGTAACCCTCAGCGTAAGGCGGATACTCGGAGCTTATAGGACGAGTCGTGGTAGCTGCTGTGCTCATTGATTGGTTGCCTTTCTGATAGTTCGTATTAAGAGTCCGTAGTCCGTGGTCCGTAGTCCGTGGTGACGTGGTGTCGAGTTGGTTAGCAACGGACTACGGACTACTGACGCTCAATTGCTGGGCTGAGTCGAGCGCTCTTTCTTGTACGGCTGTCCCAGGTATTTCTCGACCGCTTGCTGAGCGCCGTTGTAGGTACTGCCGCTCTCCTTCGCCTTATTGTACTCGGCCACGGCGCGATCGCGATTCTCTTCAGCATCCCACGCGTTGCCGCGCTTGATGTATGACCACACTTCAAGCCACGAAGGCTCGAGGTCGCCGGCCAGAGTTTCCGTGAACGCGTCGCGAGCTTTCTGCCAGTTGCGCTGCTCGATGTAAAGCAGGCCCGCGTTGTACCAAGCCCACGACGAACGCGGATTCAGCTTTAGCGCCGACCGGAACTGCTCTTCCGCTTCGGCATACTCCTCACGCTGGAAGTTCTGTATTCCTCGTCGCACAACCACGGACACTCGCAGCGCATCGCTGATGCGCAGATAGCGGTTCTCGGGGTCGACGACCACTTCAAGCGGCTTGCCATCGCTGGAGAGATCGAAGTCGACCGACGTTCCTCGCATATCCAGCGTAGTCTTTGACTCGCGTCCGCCTTCCGCTTCCAGAGCCACGCCGACCGGCCCTTTGAACGAGTCCATGTTCTGGCGCACGGTTCCGCGCACCTTGAACTTCCCTTCTTTGGTACGGATGATCGAGTACTCGACTTTGAACTCGGGCACGCCGGTCGAGTCAATCCACATTCCAAAAAAGCCTCGCAGCTTCTGTCCCGACACCTTATCAGTCAAACTCTCGAAGTCATCGATCCCGGTGTTCTGCCCCTTGTAAGTCGAGTAATACGCCTTTAGCAGATTAAAGAACTTGTCCTCCCCGATAGTCGTCCGGAGCATGTGATACACGTAAGCGCCCTTGTAAAACACCACCGACCGAAAGGCCGGAGACTGATCGTTGAGCTGAGCCGGAGCTCGCGATATCGATGCGTCCTGTTCAAACGCCAGCGCGAGCTCGATTATCTCGGACAGTGTCTCGTGAAACTCAGCCGCGCTCTCGCGTGATTCCCGGTAAAGCACCGAAGAGTATTCCGCGAGCCCTTGCGACAACCACGCGTCATCGAAGCTCTTCAGTCCGACTGCCTGCCCCCACCACTGATACGCAACCTCGCGAGCGAGATCGTCAACTGGAAGCGGCTTGTCGGACACCAGCGTCTTGTGTGCGATAAACCCGATTCCCGATCCGGCGTAGTACTCCAGCGTTTCGTCGTCGATCTCTGCAACGACGAACCGGGAGCCAAGCATATACTGGCCAAACCGGTCATTGTAGAACTGCAGTATTTGTGCGATCTCCTGCCCGAACTCCTGAAGCCGTCCCTCGCTGCCCGGAAGCAACGCCAGGTCTATTTGCATTCCGCCCGAGTTGATCGTACGGGTGATGAACTGTCCGGCAGCAAATGAGCCCGGGAGAACCGGTTGAGTCTCAACGAAAGTGAAGCTCTTGCGGCCATCTTTATTAGTGACCGGCGTTACCGGATTCGCGCTGTGTCCCGCAACCGTCCAGTTGCCGGGCACTGTAAGGCTAATCTCAGAAGTCGCGCGGTCGGCGGCATAACCGTGAAATGGAAACCACCTCGCGGCGTAAAACAGGTACGAGCCTTCGGGCCCGACATACGCCAGCCGCGTATCCGCTATTGGACCACCTTCGGGCGTCGCGAGCGGGCCCGCGTAATCGAACGTCAGTGTTATGTCAGAGCCCGCTGGATATAGTTGGCCCAGATTGATCTTGACGTTAAGCTCGTTGACCCTGTCTTGTATGAACTGAAGCGCAGTCTTTCCGTCGGGTCCTTTGACGCTGGAAATCGTAAGCGAGCCGTTCATCTCGAGAACCGCGGACTGAGTCTGTTTGATAGTCTTGAACTTGACGATCGCCTGGGCTTTGAGTGTATGAGAGTCGGGCAATAACTCTGCGTTGATTTTATAATGAGTGATATCGATCGGAGGCACTTGCTCAGTCTGCGCGAATGCTTTCGGGGCTGCTGCAAAGAGCAAGCCGAGGAGCACAGTTGACAATGCGCCCTTGCCGGTTCCTTTTCCTACCATTCTGTTTTGCTTCCTTTTTGTGTTGTCGAATCGTCGCAACAGTGTGAATCATACCATCGCGTTTGCTGGCAGTACCAGCAGGTGGAAAAACCTCATCGCCCGCTGGCGTCCACAATTAACGAATGAAATCTGCCGGTCGTCTTGCGAACAACTTCAGTGAAGGGAGAGTCCAAAGCGTCAAATAGACAGGCGCTTTTGCAACACCTCCGCCAATGCTATCATTGCCGCCTCATCAGCTTATCCTTCTCAACGGAGAGTGTTAATGAGTCAACAGTACATCCTCGCGCTCGATCAGGGAACCACAAGCTCGCGCGCAATTCTTTTCGACCGACAGGGCCGCGCGGCTGCCGTAGCTCAACAGGAATTCGAGCAGCTTTACCCGCAGCCCGGATGGGTCGAACACCGGCCTGAAGACATCTGGTCGTCGCAGCTCAATGCCGCGCACGTCGTCTTGAGAGAAGCGGATGTGAACGCGGATCAGATCGCAGCCATCGGCATCACCAATCAACGAGAGACGACGATTATCTGGGATCGAGAGACCGGCGAGCCGATTCATAATGCGATCGTATGGCAGTGCCGCCGGACGGCTGGTGACTGCGATCGCATGCGAAGCGAAGGGCTGGCAGAGATCTTTCAGCAGCGCACGGGCCTGGTGCTGGACGCATACTTCTCGGGGACAAAAGTGCGCTGGCTGCTCGACACGGTTCCGGGCGCTCGAGAACTCGCGGCGCGAGGCAGCCTGGCTTTTGGGACGGTTGATTCGTGGCTGATATGGAAGCTGACCGGCGGCCGCGTTCACGCGACTGATCCTTCAAACGCCAGCCGCACTCTGCTCTTCAACATCGAGCGCGGTGAATGGGATGATGAATTACTTGCGGCGCTCGATGTGCCGCGCGAGGTCTTGCCCCACGTCGCTCCCTCGAGCGCGATGATCGGCGAGACGGATAGTTCGTTGTTTGGCCGCGCGATTCCAATCTCGGGCAACGCGGGCGATCAGCAAGCGGCGCTGTTCGGACAGGTCTGCACCAGTCCTGGAATGTCAAAGAACACATATGGCACGGGCTGTTTCATGCTGCTGAACACCGGAAAAGAACTCGTGAGGTCAAAGAGCAATTTGCTGACGACCATCGCGTGGCAGCTTGAAAGCGAGCCGATCGAGTACGCGCTTGAGGGAAGCGTCTTCATTGCGGGCGCGGCGATTCAGTGGCTTCGCGACGGGCTCCGGATAATTGGCTCCGCCGCCGACACCGAAGCGATGGCGGCAAGCGTCCTGGACAACGGCGGTGTCTATTTCGTTCCCGCGTTCGTAGGCCTCGGCGCGCCTCACTGGGACGCGTACGCGCGCGGAACGATGGTCGGGCTGACGCGAGGCTCCACCCGAGAGCACATCGCGCGCGCGGCTCTTGAATCGATCGCCTATCAGACCAGCGATGTGCTTCGGTGCATGCGCGACGACTCGGGCATCAACCTGACTGAGCTTCGAGTCGATGGCGGCGCAGCGCGCAACGACTTCCTGATGCAGTTTCAAGCTGACATACTCGGTATCCCGGTAGTTCGCCCAGCGAACACGGAAACGACCGCGGCTGGAGCGGCTTTTCTTGCTGGACTCGCGGTTGACTTCTGGTCGGACGTCTCTGAGTTGAGCGAGTTGTGGCAACGCGAGAAAACATTCGAACCGAATATGAGCGACTCAGAGCGCGAGCGTTTGCTTTCGGATTGGACTCGCGCTGTCGAGCGAGCGAAGAATTGGATCAACGCATCCTGAGCGCGCTTCAGCCACTCAACGAGAGTCCACTACTCGATTGAAGTTGCGCGCTTATAGAGTCAGGTAACTGCGAACCTGTTCGGGGGGGGAGAACTTGAGTAGGTTTCTTTGGTGGTGGACTGCCGTACTCTTCTTAACCAGCCTTTTATCCGGCCTTGCTCCATCCTATGAAAGAACCACTCAGAGTAATGCACCGAAGATCTCTACCCTGGAAGAGATTGCACAAGACATAGCTTCGGCTCCCTGCAAAGACAATGAGCGGCTCAACGCTGCCCGGGCTCTATTCGTTAAGATGGGAGCCCTGGTTGACATGTCAATTGAAAAGCAGGACGGAATCGAGAACCTCGTTATAAGAAAACCGGGAAAGTCTCAGGAGAGGATCGTCATAGGCGCGCACTACGACAAAGTACCAGACGGGTGTGGCGCTATAGATAACTGGAGCGGTGTCGTGGCGCTCGCTCATATTTACAAAAGTCTTAAGGATGTGACTATAGAGAAAACGCTGATCTTTGTCGCATTTGGAAAGGAAGAGAAGGGTCTTCTTGGATCAAAGGCCCTGGTCAAAACAATCAAGAAAGAAGAACTCGAGCAATACTGTGCGATGGTAAACATCGACAGTCTCGGAATGGCGGCACCACAAGCTCCAGAAAACCTCTCAAGCAAGGTACTGATGAATTTAGCAGCCGAAATAGCTCAACGAATGAAGATTCCGTTCAGCAAGGTGACAATCAATGGTGACGCGGACTCCAGTTCCTTCATCGCCAAGAAAATCCCGGCAATAACGATCAGTGCCCTCGGGAACGGCTGGGAACACATTCTGCACAGCAGCAAGGATCAGGTGTCGAGTGTTAACCAGTTTAGTGCCTACGCAGGATACAGGCTCGCGCTGGCGTTGGTTGCCGAACTGTGCGATCTTCCCTGCAACACCGGTAGGATGTGAGATCTGGGAATATGCCGGGACCCAAAGACACCGGGTCAGTCGTGCAAATTGCAATTCGCGATGCAGCCTCTGCAATAGATTGCATTCCTAGTAAGTGTCAGAAATCGCAACTTGCATGCCTGACCACGTCTCTGTTCTCCGCCTTTGCCTAAGTCAATCACGCCGCGTGCATTTCAATAGGTGAAACGTGAATGTTCTTGGAGCGCTGTCTCGTTTGCCAAAGATCATATGCGTTTTGAAGCCTCAGCCAGTGTGCGGCGTTCGGCTTTCCAAAAGTCATCTCAAGCCGCAATGCCATTTCCGCCGTGATAGTGCCGCGTCCGTTGAGCAACTTTGATAGCGATCTTCGGCTCACGCCCAGACGGGAAGCTGTCTCCGTGACCGACAAGCCCAACGGCTCAATTACCAAAGTCTTTAGAATCTCTCCCGGATGGGCGGGGTTATGCATGCTCTTGACCGTCTTTGAGACTGAATGGCATTTAGGTACTAACACTAACTACTCGCGTTTGTCAGTTAGCTCACCAGGTGGACTGCTCATCTCTTCTTATGCAGCTTCTTCGTCAAGCTTCTGCTGCAACCAAAGATTAACCAATTCGTCCACCTTTACGCCGCGCTTTGCTGCTTGCTTTTCAATCTCGCCCAGCAGTTCAAGGGTGACCGGTATCGTGCAAGTTACTTCGAAGTCAGCGTCCGGCGCATTCGTATCGAACTCGGTAAAGTCGTGGCTGTCCCAAAACTCTCCGACCTTTTCATCTGAATCGGCTTTGGAAATGCTGCTGAGTCTATTTTCTTCCATAAGCTTTGCGTTCCTTGTCGCTCATGTCGCGAGCGCTGATGATGGCGGCCGTCTTGAGTCTCGGCTTGAAGATGAAAAAGACAGAAAGGTATCTACCACCGAGAGTCTGTCCAAACGCGGCATAAACGTCTTCGCCGGGAGTATGTCCCTTCTCCGCGAAACGGATGCGCGGTCGCTCGAAAGAGAATCTGCGTTGCCTCGCTGAACGTGACATGATGTTTTGATTCGAGTTTGGCCTCAATTCTTTCAGAGCAAACGACGGTTTCAATTTGCAATTCGCTAGTCCTTCACTCACCGCGACAACTCGCAGCATCCCTGTCGCTCTTGGCAATCAAGTATAGACCCGCAGCAGTCCATCAACAATGCTTCGTTGGCCTAACGCGTTGACTGGGACGAGGAATCGCGTGAGGCTTCAATAAACCTACAGCAGTAGCGTCTTGCATGTTTTAACTTGCTATCCATCAGCGAGCCTCCTTGCTAGAATCTTCCCGTCTATGGACGGTTCGTCACTATTGACTGTCTTCCTCAAACTGGCCGTTGTCTTTCTCCTCGTGCTGGCCAATGCCTTTTTCGTCGCATCTGAGTTCGCACTCGTAACCGTCAGACGCTCGCGTGTTGCCGCACTCGTAGGGAACGGCAGCCGCCCTGCGCGCATCGTTCTCCGAATAATCGAAAACCTTTCGGCTTACATCTCGGCGTTTCAGCTTGGAGTCACCCTCGCAAGCCTCGCGCTCGGTTGGGTAGGAGAAGACACCGTCGCCCATCTCCTGCAGCCTCTGCTCGAGCGCTCATTGCCCGGCGCAGCATCCACCGTAGCTGCACACTCAATCGCTATCGTGGTTGCGTTTGCGTTGATCACTTATCTTCACATTGTGCTTGGGGAGCTCGTGCCTAAGACGCTCGCGCTTGAACGCGCTGAACGTCTGGCGCTTGCGGTGGCGCGACCGATTCACATTTTCTATCGCGTATTCAAAGCGCCTATCTCGCTGCTCGAGTGGTCGGCGGGAAGGGTCGTTCGAGGGATGGGTTTGCATCTGTCCAGCGCGCAGACGGCGGCTTACACCGAAGAGGAGTTGCGCCATCTCGTAGGACTCAGCCACAAGAGCGGCCATCTGATCGAAGATGAGCGGCAGTTGATCTACAACGTTTTTGATTTCACCGAAGCAACAGTCGAAAGCGTGATGGTGCCGCGCACCGAAATAGAAGCTCTTGATGCCGATCTCAGCGCGGCGCAGATGCTCGACGTGTTCGAGCAAACCGGCTACTCACGCATGCCGGTGTATCGCGACTCGCTGGACAACATCATTGGCATAGTGCTCCTCAAGGATTTGAGCCGCGCTGTTCGGCGAAGCGGCGCGGAAAGCCTCGAACAGTTCATCAGGCCCGCGGTTTTTATTCCAACCAACGTCAAGCTCAACGATGCGCTTCGAACGTTGCGCCGTTCCAGCGAGCACATGGCTCTGGTGGTCGACGAACACGGCGGCGTCGAAGGACTGGTCACGCTTGAAGACCTGCTCGAAGAATTAGTCGGAGACATCCGTGACGAACACGATGAGGCGGGGACGGGTCAGATCGTCGAGCAGCCCGACGGGACGTACAATGTTCGCGGCAATCTATCAGTAAGAGACATCAACAAGCTGCTCGCGTTGAATCTGCCCGAGTCGGACAATTATCACACGATAGCCGGATTCATGATGGAGCGCGCGGGCAGGCTGTTGAAGCGCGGCGAGAGCGTGGAGTACAACGGTCTCAAGCTGACTGTGCAATCTACGGCGCGCAATCGAATAGTTGAAACGAAGATCGAGAGATTAAGTGAAGAACTCGCGCCTGCGCCGTCACCTGCGAACTAGTGGAGTGTAACGGTGAAACTCATAGTCCTGTTACGCGCTAGCGAAGTCTTTGTTACATGACACTAGAAGTCTCTCGGCTGGAAGTCTCTCATCACGGGTCCGAACCTGAAACATACCTTGTTCATCATCAACCCGACATCAGCTCGTGGAACAACTCTGCGAGCCTGGGCCAGCGCGCGCGAGAAGATCGCCGCGCTCGGCATCGACTTCGATGAACACGTCACCACGAGGGCGGGCGACGCTACCGAAGTCACACGTGAGGCATTGACCAACGGGACTACGCGCGTCATCGCTGTGGGCGGTGACGGAACTCTAAGCGAAGTTGTGAATGGTTACCTCGACCATCAGGGGCGCCCAATCAACAAGAGCGCTGCGATCGGATTGCTCCCAAGCGGCACGGGTTCCGACTTTCGGCGGTCGCTCGGATTGAGGGGCCATGACGATTCGATTCGAACGCTACTTAGTCCAGAGACGAGATTGATTGACGTCGCTCGCGCAGAGTTTCGAAATCAGGATGGAGCGAGCGTTTTCCGCTTCTTCATAAACGTCGCATCGTTCGGTTTAGGCGGCGACGTGTCTGCTTCGGTAAATCGATGGCGTGATTCTCTTCCACGATGGATCGGCGGCAGAGCGAGGTTCCTCGCAGCGGCCGTCGCCGCTCTTGGGCGCTACAGAAATGTTCGCGTGTCGATCCGGTTTGATGATGAGCGCGAGATTCAGATCAGCAGCAACTTGATCGTAGTCGCTAATGGCAAGTTTGCCGGCGGCGGAATGATGCTCGCGCCACACGCGGAGTTGGACGACGGCCTGCTGGATGTAATCGTAACGGATGATTTAACTCGATGGGATGTAATAAGAGAACTGCCGCGCATTCAGCGAGGCGGCCATCTAAAAAACCCGAAAGTAACTGCACTGCGCGCTCGCGAAGTTTCAATCGGCTCCGAAGAACCAATGGCCGTTGATCTTGATGGAGAGATGGTCGGCTACACTCCGGTGCACATCACTCTTCTCCCCGCGTCTATCCAGTTCGCCAGCTTCTGACCTCTGACTTCTGACCCCTGACTTCTGATCTCTACTTCTCCGCCATCGCATCGGTGACCTTGATCCGCCCGGCAATGATGTCCTGCTTCGCGCGATCGACTTCATCGAGCACGTTCTGCGGAATCAATTTTCGATTGTAGTCATCAAGCGCGTAGCCGATTCCATCATTCTCCAATCCTAACTCGTGAATGCCTCCCTTGAAGCGGCCCTCGACCATGTCCTTCACCGAGTTGAACACAGACACGTCAACGCGTTTGATCATGCTGGTGAGTATGAATCCCGGCTTGACCCAGTTCTGATTCGAGTCGACGCCGATGGCCAGCTTATTCATCTCCTCAGCGGCGTCGAACACGCCGAGCCCCGAGTTGCCGGCCGCTTGAAAGATTATGTCGGCCCCGCGATCGATCTGCGCCTTCGCAAGCTCTTTGCCTTTGCCGGGATTGTTCCACGCCGCGTCGGTCACGCCAACGTAGTTCTCGAACACTTCGATCTTAGGGTTCGCATAGCGCGCGCCTTCAGCGTAGCCGGTTTCGAATTTGTGAATAAGCGGAATATCCATTCCACCGACGAACCCGAGCTTGCCGGTCTTGGTCGTACGCGCGGCAATCATTCCGACGAGAAAAGATCCTTCGTGCTCTTTGAAGATCAACGAGGCGACGTTGGGCATGTCGATCACGCCGTCGATGATTGCGAACTTCAAGCTTGGATAATCGTGAGCGACGTCATCCATGATCGGAGCTTGAGCGAAGCCGACTCCGATGATCAGATCATAGTCGCGTTCGGCGAAGGCTCGCATCGAAGGTTCGATCGAAGTTGGGTCGCCAGGCTCGACATCGCGAAGAAAGATGCCAAGTTCTTCCTTGGCGCGTTTGACTCCTTCCCACGCGGCCGCGTTGAAAGACTTGTCGTCCTTGCCGCCGATGTCGAAGACTATGCCGACGCGAAGTTTGCCGCCCGACTCATCGCGCTTGCCGATGACGCTGGTGCACGCGGGTAACAGCAATGCGGCAATGAGGGGGATGCTTAGAACGCTTCTCTTCACCGGCGTCTCATTCCCTGGACGGTTGTGAGTGAAACGGACTCCCTGGGCGGAAGACTAACGACCTCTCGTTCGCTTTTCTCCTCTTTTTCTTTCAGGTCACGGTAGATCGCCTCCAGGTCGTAATTGAACTTGGCGGCGTACTCTTCACGTACCTTCCGTGTTTCGTCAACGATTGTGTCTCTCCACATAAGGCTAATCTCCCATAAGTTCCTCTGGCGTGCAAATGACCGGCGGTTCGTATCCTCGCAAAAGGCAAGTAGCAGCTATGGAGATTGCATCTCGGCATTAGCAATGTGCTTACAGTTCCAGGTCAGCAAGTAGTCCATACCGTGGACTGTGGCAATCGCAATGTGCAAGGCATCGACGCCCGCCTTTTCTGGCAGAGGTCCCTTGGCAACCAGCTCGCGGGCCAACTGAAGTGCCGCCTCATTCAACCTTAGAACCGGAATCTGTGCGAGCACCTGAAGGCGGTTTTCTGCGGCCTGCTCATCTCCCGCACTCGACTCTTCGATAACCGCTTGAGAAATGAACAAGTCGAAGGCGTCGTGACGATTCTGCCACCAGTCGCGCGTTAGCTGCTGGTGAGCAGCGATTATCAGGTCCCTGCTAGGCCGAGCGGTGAGGTAGCTGACGATTGTGGTTTCTATGTAGACCTTTGCCTTCGTGGAACTCAAGTTGCGCTACCTTTCGCTTCGATCAGCCAATCGATTGTACTTCTTCAGAACTTCTTTCAATCGGTCCTGCGGAAGCGCGATGACTTTGTGATTGTCGGCTCCGGTCATCGTCTCGGCTGCAACGAGTGCATTGACGATCGCTTCCTCGGTTGCTTGAACCGTAGCTTCGAACAGCGGATTCATTCGATCATTCGGGAGCATCGTCAATTGAACAGTCCCTGTTGTCTTTGCCGCTTCAGGATTCGCCGTCGAGAACGCGACGAAGATGTCTCCGGAGCCGTCTCCCGAAGTGCTCCCCGTGCGCGCGACTCCCAACGCCGCTCGCCGAGCCAGCCGTTTCAACTGATGCGCGATCAACGGCGCGTCGGTGGCAACTACGATTATGACCGAGCCAACGTCTTCGTTCAGCGGACCTGCGAGACTGGACGACCGCGTGCCTTCGGTAATCTCAGTTCCAACCGGCACGCCCGCGATTCTAAGCTGATTTCGGCGGCCGAAGTTTGCCTGCACCAACACTCCAACAGTGTAGCCACCGTTGTTCTGATCCAACTTTCGGGACGCTGTTCCGATTCCGCCTTTGAACCCGTAACAGACCATACCGGTCCCGCCGCCGACGTTTCCTTCCGGGACTGGACCTGCCTTCGCGCCGTCAAGAGCTTGAAAAACGTGATCCGGTTTGACGTGAAATCCGTTCACGTCATTCAAGAAACCGTCGTATGTCTCCGCGACGATCGGCAGCGACCACCAATAGCCGGATGGATCCGGACGTCCCTGCTTGACTCGCCAGGCGATGACCGCGTCGCGCACGACTCCCACGCTATGCGTGTTGGTGATCATGATCGGACCTTCGAGAAAACCCGATTCTTCAACCCAGGTCGTGCCGGTCATCTCGCCGTTGCCGTTGAGCGAGAACCAGCCGGCAAACACCGGATCGTTTGATGTCTGCTTTCCGCGCGGAAGAATCGCAGTGACGCCGGTTCGAACGGGACCGACGCCGACCTGAAGTTTGCCTTCGCCGGAGATGATCGTGGTGTGCCCCACTTCGATGCCTTTGATATCAGTGATCGAGTTGAGCGCTCCGGGCGTGCCTTCAAACGGAATGCCGAGGTCGCGCGCGCGTGGTTTGATCTGACCGGTTCCGAGTTGCGCGAGCGCGAGGATCGTGATGATGGCGCTCGCTGCGAGAAAAGAATGTCTGGCCATTGATGATCCTCAATTTGTGGGCCCGGATCAACCACGTCGTGGTTGAATAGCTCTCCGTCAGGAGAGCAATGTTTATAGTCACGAGGCCAGGTGGTCTGCTCACTCCGTCAGGAGTGAAATGTAGTCCGCCACTAGCCAGCACATGGAACTCCTGACGGAGTTCGTACCGCTTGCGACTCACCGGCCATAAACATGGCTGACGGAGTTCCGCCGACGCAATGTCCAAACTATCACGCTCAGGGCAAAGGCGGCCCTTCTACCTATCCGGCGATTCATAGAGGAACGCAACGTCGTGCAGCTTGTTCTCTTTCCCATCGTGCACCGCGTATTGATTCCGCTTGCGTTCTCCACGCGTGTTCACCGAGTAACCCCAGATGTTCGCCGCGCCGTGCTCGCCGTTCTTGTTCAATGCGTAGAAATTGACGCTGATCTTTTTGAGCTTCGCCATGTTGTTATTGTAATTCGCAACGACCCGCTTGCACCCTTCGAGCGCGGCGTCAGTAGGCGACATCCCTTTGCGCATCATCTCAACCACCGTGTGAGCGCCGCTTATCTTGATGACCTCTTCACCTCGGCCCGTCGATCCCGCGGCTCCGATTTCGTTGTCTACGAACAAGCCGCAGCCAATCAGCGGCGAATCACCTACGCGGCCGGCGAGCTTATGAAACAAGCCGCTGGTCGTCGTCGTGCCTGAAATGTCTCCGTGTTCGTTGATCGCGATGCAGTTGATAGTTCCCGTCGGCGGATGAGCGATGTACTCGTCGGCGAGCGCGATCAGCTCGGCGCGCGCCGGCGTGCCGTCATAAAGCTTGCTCTGCTTCGGCTCTTCTGGGGTTGCTAACCCCGGTCCCCACGCATCGTCGTCGCTCATTCGCTCTTTCCATCGCAGCCACACGATTCGCGCTTGGTCGGTCAACAGATCCATTTCCTTGAACCCGTGCGCGACCGCAAAACGCAACGCCCCGGGCCCGCAAAGAAGCACGTGATCCGTTCGCTCCATCACAAGCTTCGCGACTTGCGCCGGATTCTTGATCCTCTGAATCGAGGCAACCGCGCCTGCGCGTTTGGTCGGCCCGTGCATCACGCTCGCGTCAAGTTCGACCACGCCATCTTCATTAGGCAACCCACCGTAGCCGACGCTCATGTCTTTGGGATCGTCTTCTACGATTGCGACTCCGGCGACCACGGCATCGAGCGTGTCTTTGCCTGCGCTAATCATCTCCATCGCCTTCGCCGTTGCGCGCAGTCCATTCGCGCTCGAAACGACAAGCGGCCGCGAACCTTTTGATTGAGCGAACGTGACGGGAGACAGACCGCCAAACATTCGCGCGCCTAATCCCGCGACCGCGCTGGTTCTAAAGAAGTCTCGACGAGTTACTTTAGTTTTCATGAAGCCTCCTCGGTCTGGTGAGTTCAGAGTTCAAGTTGAGAAGTTCAGAGTTCAAGCTTTAGCGTGTAGTCTTTGCGTCTTGGCGGAACTTTGCGTCTTTGCGCGAAACTATCCGCTGACATAACCAAGATCAAGTTTCGCGCAAAGACGCAAAGTTCCGCCAAGACGCAAAGAGCCGGAACAATCATTGGAGACTAAAAGCTGAACTCTAAACTGCTCGAAGCGGGCTCGATTCTAACGACTCGGGTATGGTTTGTAAATCAACGTATAACCGCTTTGATTAGCTGAGGCGGCGCCGTGTGCTCGAGGCCTATTGAGTATGCGGCACGAATGTCTGCCGCCGCCTCCTCCGCGCGAGCCGAGTCGTTGAAGTGAATCGTTACGAGAGGAGAATCCCGCTCGACTTTGTCGCCGATCTTCGCGTGCACGGTCAGGCCTACGCCGAGATCGATCGCCGTTTCGAGCCGCGCTCGTCCCGCGCCCAATAGCATCGACGCGCGGCCGATCGCTTCCGTGTCGATCGCTTGAACGTAGCCGGTTTGCGACGCGACCACTTCTTGATGCTGAGCCGCGCGGGGCAATAACCCGTAATCATCGATCACCCGCGAGTCGCCTCCCTGTGCTCGAATGATGGCCCGCATCTTCTCGACTCCGGCGCCGGACTTGATCAGCTCATCGTAAAGCTCGCGGCCCTTCTTGGCATCAGCCGCAGCGCCGCCCAATATTAACATCTCGGCTGATAGCTCACGGCACAACGTGTTGAAGTCATCCGGGCCGCGGCCCTTCAAGGTTTCAAACGCTTCGATGAGTTCAATCGAGTTGCCGACCGCGCGGCCAAGCGGCTGATTCATGTCGGTTATCAGCACGATGCACTCTCGATTCATTCCGCGCGCGATTGACATCATTATCTGCGCAAGCTCGCAAGCGTCTTCCTCCTTCTTCAGAAAAGCGCCGCTGCCGGTCTTCACGTCAAGCACAAGGCCGCTCGCGCCTTCGGC
The DNA here is from genome assembly GCA_017883315.1 of Blastocatellia bacterium. Classification (GTDB taxonomy): domain Bacteria; phylum Acidobacteriota; class Blastocatellia; order UBA7656; family UBA7656; genus Onstottus_A. Next base: position 17,283 of record JADGNW010000405.1, read on the forward strand.
AATCTTCTTGCTCATGATCGAAGCGGCCATCAGCGGGCGGCAAGCAACCGTCGCGGTCACATCGCGCAAGGCGTAAAGCTTCTTGTCGGCAGGTGCGATCTCCGCAGTCTGGCCGATCAGCGCCGCTCCGACTTCTTCGAGAGTGGCTCGAAACTCAGCGAGCGAGAGATCAGTCCTGAAACCGGGAATCGATTCGAGCTTATCGAGCGTGCCTCCCGAATGCGCGAGCGCGCGGCCCGAGATCATCGGCACCAGCACGCCTGCAGCGGCAACCACTGGAGCGATCACCAAAGAAGTCTTGTCGCCAACGCCTCCGGTTGAATGCTTGTCGACACGCGGGCGGGCGAGGTCCGACAGATCCAGAATCTCCCCCGAGTGAAGCATCGCTTCGGTGAGCGCGAGAGTCTCTTCAATAGTCATTCCGCGCAGATAGATGGCCATGAGCAACGCGGCCATCTGGTAGTCAGCAACCTCGCCACTATTGTAGCCGCGAATGATGAAGCCGATTTCGTCGCGAGTCAGCTCATGTCCGTCTCGCTTTTTGGCGATTATGTCGACTGCTCGCATTTCACAAGCTCTTTATCTTGGCGCGCAGCGCCGGGTCGTTGACCTCTCTGAGGACGGGCTTCTTGAGCGAATCGGTCAGATCAATCTTCCATGCTTTGGCTACCAGCCGCGCGCGAGCAACTTCGTTCTCGCCGGTCATGATCCGGGCGTCTGAATCAGTGACGAAGGAAACCGCGGAGTCGTTGGCTACGTGTCTGGCGGCGGCTTCGGGTGACAGAGGCATATTTTGAAGATACTGAGTTGCCACGCCCTGCAGGAAGTAACCGAGAAACTGGTCCGCGTTTGTGATGTGTGCGTCTTGCAGCTCTTGTTGATAACGCGGGTCCTGGCGCGCCGCTTCGTATGTCAGGCTGACGAGTTCCAGAGTTCGCTTCGCCGAATGACGTTTGAAGGTCGCGACGTCCTGGGTGAGAAACGCTTTCATCATCTCGTAGGCCGACGCGCGAATGGCTTTGGTAGATTCATCACGGGAAGGCTTAGGGTGAGATTGCGCTGCGCTTGCAGCCGTGACACTGGTCAGGGCTGCGCTCCAGAGCATCACAGCAGTCGCAATCGTCCTTATCCTCATCAGCACACCCCACAATTAAGAAAGTACGGGTCTACCATTCGATGCCAAGGGGGCGACTATCGGGTGATCAGCAGCGCGATTGCTTGCGCTGCCATTGCCTCACCTCGGCCGATTGATTCGAGCTCTTCGTTAGTCTTCGCCTTCACGTTCACTTGATCTACATCGATTCGAAGGACCGCAGCAAGAGACTCGCGCATCGCTTGAATGTACGGCCGAAGCTTGGGGCGCTCAGCCAGCACTGTAGCGTCGACGTTCGCGATGCTGTAGCCGTGCTCCGTGATCAACTCGACTGCGTGTGCAAGAAAGTCGAGACTCGATGCTCCCGCCCATCGAGGATCAGTGTCAGGGAAGTGCGCGCCGATATCGCCAAGCGCGGCGGCTCCTAGTAGCGCATCGCATATCGCGTGAGTGAGCACGTCGGAATCCGAATGCCCGAGAAGTCCTTTCTCAAACGGAATCTCAACGCCGCCGAGCACAAGCTTCCGCCCTTCGACCAACCGATGAATGTCGTAGCCTATTCCTACGCGAGTAGATTCGCTCATTGAATCAATCGAAGAACTCCGACTGTATGGCTTCAGCCAGCCGCAGATCAAACGGACGAGTGATCTTGATGTTGAGCGGTGAGCCTTCAACTACGGAGACCCGCTGACCAAGCCGCTCTACAAGCTGCGACTCATCAGTTCCCATGAACCCATCCGCATATGCCCGCTCAAACGCCTCGCGAATGATTGAAGAACGAAACGCCTGTGGAGTCTGCGCATAATAGATTCGCCGGCGATCGAGCGTCCGCTGCACACGTCCCGATTTCACTTGTTTGATAGTGTCGGTCGCCGCAAGCGCCATCAGAGCAGCTCCCGTGCTCGCCGCGCGTTCGATCACCGCGCGTATCT